>JBARZW010000506.1:0-2255 GCA_049650305.1 Promineifilaceae bacterium (SeqCode) | reverse complement strand
GTCTATACCTGCTCCCCGTTACCTTGGCGGTATCCTACGGGGTCTCCTACAACATGAGAATTAGATATTCAATTGTAATGACCCCCCATGTTCACTTTTGATGTCGACCAACATCATTTATAGCCAGATGTCTACCGGACGGGAATGTTTTACTCATACTGAAAATTGAGATCTTGTTGAGTCCAAACTTAGGGAGAAAAAACACTCCATAGTATAATCCACTCCTCAGAAAATAATGCAAGAATTGAGGCGAGCTACCCCCATCATCCATACTAAATCCCACCTCAATACCATTCCAGATAATTGGAAATATGTACATAAAGGATAAATCAATGACAAACCAAAAATCATCAACTGACAACAAAACACAAGAGGGTATCGGCGTCCGAAGCGTGCCCCCGCCCGACGGTGCGAGCGACGTATTGCGCGAGGTGACCACCGGCAATCCAGAGCTCATCTTAGAGCGCATGAAGATGTTTGAGAACATCCCCCAGAGCGAGGACGAGTGGCTGGCGGTCATCGCGGCGAGTGATCAAGCCATGGCGACAGAGGTACAGGCTGCTATCGACCAGTCTGTGGTCTCTGTCGAGCACGATGAGATCGAGGGGGTCCCTGTCTATCACGTGATCCCAGACGAGATAGATCCGAGGCACGAGGATCACCTGTTCGTGCACGTGCACGGGGGCGCCTACATCCTCGGCGGTGGAGAGGCGTGTGTATCAGAAGCCCTCGTTATCGCCCTCGAGACCAAGATGCGGGCGCTGTCCATCGACTACCGCATGGCCCCCCGGCATCCCTATCCCGCCGCGGTCGATGATGTGGTGACCGTGTATCGGCACCTGCTGACGCAGCGACCGGCGCGGTCCATGGCCATGGGCGGCAGTTCGGCGGGCGGCGGCATCACCTTGTCCGTGGTCCAGAAATTCATCGAACTGGGCGTTGACGTGCCGGGCGCACTGTTCGTTGGCACACCGGGATCCGATCTGAGCGGGACAGGCGACACCTTCCACACCAACCAAGGCGTGGACCGCAATATCCCTACGTACGACGGATTCATCGAGGCCGCAGTACGACTGTACGCAGATGGTCGCGATATGAAAGACCCGCAAATTTCACCCATCTACGGCGACTTCCACGGCTTCCCGCCCACGCTGCTGGCGACGGGCACGCGAGACCTGTTCTTGAGCAACACCGTTCGCACCCACATCAAACTTCGTCAAGCGGGCTCGGTGGCCGACATCCTCGTCTACGAAGGCGTGTCCCATGGCGACTACCTGCACGAGCTTGCTTCGCCGGAGTCACAGCACTTTCTTGCAGAGCTCAATAGGTTTTTCGTCCAGCATCTGCATTTCTCATCAAGACCAGCAGAAAAGATGATGACACGCATGAGTTCCGCTTTGGGCTTGAACCTGCGACTGGATCCGAGCGCGTCGTCGTAACTGGCAGCCCCTTTTTGCTAGCCTGAACTCGACTCCACTAATGGACAGAGCCACAAGGTGCAATTGACAACCAAGCTTGCACCCTGCTCCCCGATGCCCGACCGGTACCCCTGGGATACTGCCACCCCATCCGGGGCATAAACTACAGGCGTTTGGGACTGGCTATTCAATTGTAAAGACCCCCCATGTTCACTTTTGAAATCGGCCAACATCATTTATAACCACGTGTCCACCGCACGGGAGGGTATTTATGCATCTACCAGGAAAACCTGTTCATAAACGATTATCCACTACTTTGGATGTACGCAGCATCCTATTATTTGCTTGAATTCAATCCATGGTCTATAATCTAACATAAGCTATTAGTCAAACATAAACTATGATATTCTGGATGAATAATGTCACTCAAAGAGTACAAACTCGGAACCGCTTTCACCGGCGTGATTAGGCGCCGAGGAAACGTTTCCTTAGCTTCATTATCCAAAAATGTTATATTCGAAAAGGAGATAAACCATGAGTTCAGAGGATAAAATTCAACGATCCGTTCTTCCCATCCCGGATATGAAGCACGTGGGTCTGACGACCTATGACGCCAAGGATCCGGAAACCAGGTTCCCGCCGATCCGGGATATACGACCCCCGAAAGGCGCGCCAAACGTGCTTGTCATCCTGATTGACGATGTCGGATTTGGCGCGAGCAGTGCCTTTGGCGGTCCCGTCAACACCCCGGCAGCCGAGCGGCTGGCGAAGAACGGCTTGAAGCTCAATCGCTTCCACACTACCGCGCTGTGCTCGCCCACACGCCAGGCGCTGCTC
>JBARZW010000505.1:0-9663 GCA_049650305.1 Promineifilaceae bacterium (SeqCode) | reverse complement strand
AGAATAATCAATCCAAGGGCGGGAAGAGAGAAGGCGAAAATTACACTGACCTGTCCTAATCTTGGCAAATCTACCGGTTGTTTATTCTTTCCAACTTCCCATACCTGCAAGATGGCAGCCGCTATTATGGGCATCATTAATAGGGCAGTTACCAGAGCCAATACGAGCCTACTATCGGATATTTGGCTTCCGTACAAGGAGGATATGCCCAAAAAGCCGGCCGTAAGCGGAATCCCCGCAATCGCCGCAACTCCAATCCACATCGGAAACTTGGACAACTGGGATAGTCTGCCAGGCCAGGTAATTCCCAGGAACAGACCACCTACGCCGAGAATTAGCACTTGAGTCAGCAAGGTAATCGTGGCCGAGCTCGACCAGGCTCCCGCCAATAATATCAGGCTAATATGCGAAAGTGCGATCGCGCTAATCGCCACCAGCCGCTTATCTGGGTTCGACCAGGATATGCCGACGCCATAGATAATGCCAAGAAGACCGAAAGCGGTTAGCAAGAGGGAAAAAACACCGCCGCCATCTGCGCCGCTCGATGCCAGCCTGGCCAGGAACTGGGCCCCAGCAACCGACGGCGCGATAGCAACTAATGCGGCGGTCCCGATTACATAGCTGCCGCCAACCGGCCTCCACCAATGCAAGGGGAATGCGCCAAGCTGCACAACGGCCGCCAGCATCGCCCACACCCTTGCTTGATCTGACCAACTCTCCGGTCTCGTTGCCAGCTTCATGAGATCGGGCTGAGAAGCTGCGGCAAGACCAATGAACAAGAGACTGAGCAACATCGCACTCGATCGAACGATAATTCTTACTCTTGCCTGTTGATCTTTCCTGGCGGACCAGACCAACAGGGCCCATGTTCCGGCAATCAATGTCCAGCCTGTAGCTACGGCTGGCAATGTCACTGCCCAGAGTGACAGAAGCACTGCGATCGTTATCAAGAGGCTAGCCGACGGAGCAAGACTCCTCCGCAACGACAACCGTGATCCCGCGTGATAATAGCGATTAACCGAGATCATGATCACCAGAGATGCCGCTAACAACAACAGTATTGAGAAGCTCATCCACCAAACTGATTCGTCTACAGAGAATAGCCATAGAGCTATCCCGGAACCCGTTTGGCTGGCGCCTTCAGGTGCAGCGAGGGGAAGGTTTCGGCCGGCGAGTAGCCAGACGATCAGAGTAAGAACAGCGGTAATCGCGGCGGAATCGGCGCTGTAACGCCATCGTAGTCGCGCAAGGAGTAATGAGACGACCGTACCGCCGAGAAGGAAGCCGAGTGGCAATATGAGGAATGTGGACATGGTTAAACCAATAACGACTTTGCATTGTAACCACACAGGTCAGAGAAGGCAATACGTACACCCCTCTCGAAAGGACGGCTGATTGTTGTGAGTCACATAGTGTTTTAGTCGGGTTTTGCTCTATAAAGCGACTGGATGGCTAAGAGGGTAGTCAGACAAAAACGTGGCTGCGGGTATAATCCGTAGTGACAAACGATCAGGATCGAATTGAATGATTAAGAGACTCTCATACAGGCCAGATCTAATTCTCCTCTTGCTGTCCATCCTTTTTGTCGCCTGCAAAACAGAGCCGGAGATTCCAAAAGTAGTGCCTTCGGTAGTAGCGCCAACTTCTCCTCCGCCGACCGACACGCGGCTTCCTACACCTACCCCTACCGCCACGGTAGTCATCGAAACGGAAACTCCGACTCAGACCCCGACATCAACGGCTACGCCGGTGATTCCCGGTATCGACGAAACACCTTCTGCTCAAAGCGGTATAAACATTACTTCCCCTAAGGAACACGAGGAATTGATTCAAGGTGCTGAGGTATCAGTTGGAGGTCTCTCCCAACTCGGGGAGGGAGAATCATTAACCGTCACCCTTGTTAGTGCGACCGGGCAAACCTTGGCAGTTGCCGATGTTGTCGGACACCCATTCAACAACTGGGATGGCAAGATGATCATCCCGGTTATGCACTCCGGCTCAGCGAGTGTGCTCGCAAAGGTCCTTGACAGTGACGCCAATGTCATCGCCCAGGATACGCAGGAAGTTGTGCTGGGTGTGAACCCCGAGATTACCGATGTCTACCTGGATCTGTTTCGGCCGCAAGGAGGAGATGGGGTAGTAGCCGGATTTAACATGTTTTTCGACGGCTGGGCGCAGAGACCGGTCGATAACCGGGTATCCATATCCTTGTGGAATGAGAGTTGTTTGGTTCAAATTGCCAGACAGAGCTTCATCCTGCGAGGAAGTGGTTACTGGCAGGGCTTCCTCATTATTCCTGCGGGAGTGAGCGGGCCTGCGTGCGCCGTAGCGCATTTTGGTGAATCTGGTGACGATGCCTATCGGCAAGCGCAAATAGTAATCGATGTCCTGCCGGTCGATGACGACCAAGCCATTGGAGTCCTGGTAGGTAATCCGCCTGCTGACAGCGATATCACCCCCGGTTCGACTCTGTTGCTCTACGGGTCATCTTACAATGCCCCGGAGGACGAAATTAGTGTAACTATCCATTCCGAGGATGGGCGCCTGATTACGGAAGGCGTCGCATCGGCGGACAGTTTTGGCTACTGGGAACTGTCGCTCTTCATCCCATCCGAGGCGACTGGCATTGCCGAAGTCGCTGCGATAATTGGAGATAATAGCGATGGTACTTATGCTGAACACCGTGTCATTGTTCACATTGGTGCCCGCGAATAGAGTCCTCACCAGAGGTACATCGATACTATCTGGACGGACCCCTGATAGTGCGATGCACTGGTTGGCGATTTATATGCATCGCAGCTTCTAAGTGTGTCCACGAAATCGGGGTCAGATCGGCACGGTTACTACCCGTTTGGTTGAACGAAACGCTTTTCTCATGGGAAATTAGGCGGTGGTCCTTTCCATATCTTCGATTGACGCCAACAGGCTGGGCAAGCTCTGCCAAGCGGCTCTTTCCCCCAATGATATCAGTTCCGGATATTGGCTAAAGCGTAGGAATGATCGACCGGCCGTATTAGGAGAGATCAGATAATCCGCCATGCCGATCCCTCCACCAGCATGGCGAATTAGTGTTTCAATAGCCATAACCCCTTGAGCTAAAGGTCCTCCGTCACGCTTATAGTTCGGTTCGAAGACGTCGATGCCTATCACGTAATCAGCGCTCATCTCGCGGGCGGCTGTCACGGGCAGATTGTCTACCATACCGCCATCCATTAAAGTGCGACCGTCAATCTGAACCGGGTTTACGATACCAGGCACAGCGCAACTCGCGTGAACGGCCTTAGCTAAGCGTCCCTTTCGTAGAACGATGCGCTCTCCTGTCGAGACATCGGCCGTGACAATCGCCAGTGGGATTTCCAGATCCGAGAAATCTATATCTCCTAATACCATCATGAGCCATCGCTCTAATCTGTCAAAGGAAAAGAGGCCCCAGCGAGACCGGTCTCGACTGGCTATGCGGCGCCAACGGACATTGCCCGCCATCTTCTTCATATCTTCGAGGGGGAGACCAGCGCAGAACACGGCGCCAATAACCGAGCCAGCGCTGCAACCAGAGACGCAGTAAATTGGGATGCCCGCGTCCACTAGCACGGATAATACACCTAGATGCGCCATTCCCCGAGTCGCTCCCCCTCCGAAGGCCAATCCGATCTTCATTTATGGTTCTGCCATCGATCGTGCCCTAAACCGGCCACTCGGTATCCACGTGCATACAGGCATTAACCAGCTCGACGGCTGCTTTTGGTGCTTTCAGTACCTTCATCATATTTCCTTTCATTTTTAACTGACGGGATACCAAACCCCGGATTGGATCAACTTTTCCTTCTAACACTTTCCGCCACACCGACAGGGGTGCCGTGATAACAAATTCTGAGCTTTGGCTCGATGGATCAGCAACCTCAAACGCCTCTCGGCATTCCCCATGCCACAGATCCATGTACAACTGCATCCCCTCCCGCTTTTCTGGGACAGCGGTTACTACGAAGATGATATCGCCTTCCCAGTTACTCGCTGCCGCCGCATAATCAGCGCTCTTGTTTACTTCGACCATTGCAGCCTTGATCCAATCATCGCTGGGAAACAGAATAGCCATCTTTTTACCTCCTAATAGTTGATGACAACGAATCTACACCAGAAGCCCCTGTTCCCTGAGGATATCTGGGTAGAGAATCTGGCACTCTTGGAACAGGGTCGCAAGCGATGTTAGTTTCCAAACCGATCCTCGCACCTTGATAGAATTCGTCGAGAGTGCTTCTGATAACGGCAGGTCGCCAAGGAGAATGAGATGCAACGCGTCAGTAGATAGATCGGCATCTATCTCTGGTCGTATCTTATCCCGGCCAAATTCGACCGTAGCTGGGCGCCGCCTTCCGTTAATGAGAAATGAGACAGTTGGATCGGTACACCGAAACAACATCAATAGCTTGGCCTTCTCAACAGGTTTAGCCGCTTGAGGATTCTGAGTAAGTAATCGATCGAATAGAATCTGGGCGCAGGTACAAAATTGTTCGCTGCTTTTGAAGAAAGCCATCTTAGGAGGTACCTACCTCTTCCCGCTCGAGCCGAACTGTGAGCATAGCCTGAATTCTATCGCTAACCATATCCGCCACCCTCGAATTACGCTCCAGTTCGGTGAAGTCACGCAAATCAGTTTCTGAAAGTACGATCGGTTCTCCAAATTCAATTGTCATTTGATTTGGTAATGGCATTGGGCTAGTAATTCGCCGTCTTGGGAACGGCAGTAACTCTGCCAGCATAGGGTTTTTCGCAATTCCCTGGCGAGCTGCGCGCCTGGATCGAGAGATCAATGCATCCTCTGAAGAAAGAATACAGACTGGAACGATCGGTGACTTTGTTTTAAACGCCATTTGCACAAATCCGGTATCTCTGAACCGGGAAACCTTGAAACGATCGTCGTAAGTTCGACCAGGTCGTGAATACCCCTCCGGGAAGACGCTCACCAATTCCTCTTGCTCCAACAATCTCACTCCGTTATCTACCGAATCGACGGCCTGGCCCATCTTTACCATGAGTGAAGAAAGAAAGGGGAGCGTTGGAATCTTGTCCGGGTACAGATTTCTAACCAGTCGTTGGGCGGGATGTTCATTCAAGATCGTCGTCATTATCAGGGCGGGATCCCATGGAGGTTGGTCTGTTTGATTGCACACTAACAAAGTCCGGTCGTAATCTGGGATATTCTCCATACCAATACTTTCAACCCGCCAAAAGAACTTGTATAGGAAATCGAGGAAGGGACGCGTAGCTTCAACAAGCTCCCAGTCTAGACCCCACTCGTCTGTCTCGTAATCCCCTTTTATCCGGCGTTTGAGTAGATCGCCCTGGTATTCCAGGGTGTAGCTAGCCATGTACCACATGCCTCGCCATGTTTCTTGATCGAGCAAGTCTTCATTAAACACACTAAGCACTCTATCAAGAATGGACGGCCGCCTCGTTGATTCCGCTTTCTCGGTTTGCTCCGTCGGTATTTCAGCCATATCGGGAGCAGGAAATGGTGGCGGTGAATAATCTGGAATGACTTCCCGCACGCGAATCATTAGATCATCGAGCTCCTCAACCAATTGCCGGCGCGTTGCGGGATCGCTGATTTTCTCATCGATCCTTGGACTTCCTACCGACTGATCTGTGTTCTCTTGATCGTCTTGGCTTGAGTGAATGTGACAAAACCCAGACCCGGGTTTCGCGCCATTCTTGCACCGGTTTCCTGATTTTGTGAAGGC
Organism: Promineifilaceae bacterium (SeqCode); assembly: GCA_049650305.1. Classification (GTDB taxonomy): domain Bacteria; phylum Chloroflexota; class Anaerolineae; order Promineifilales; family Promineifilaceae; genus UBA11865. The sequence goes on along the minus strand of JBARZW010000505.1, from coordinate 3,925 downwards.
CAGGCATTGGTTGTTTTGTTTAGTTTCCTCCATCGAATTATCCCTTTTATCCATTAATCCCGATTGGCTTAAGACTCGGATTCATTTACTCAATTTCACCATCACCGCGTATGTCGCCATTCCTCTCTTGAGCTCTTCTCTGCATTATCTCCCGCATATGCGCCTCGTTTGTCGGCGGTTCATCGGATTCTGATCCTTTTGATTCCGAAGACAATCGACCGGCAAACTCCAACAATCCATCTTCTGAACTGATCGAAGGTAAAAACCCCATTTCTCGATGCATCTTTCCCGTGTCGGCAACCCAAGGATAACGCAGGTAATCCCATTCTATCGGCACGTAATCACAAGCCTGGTACTGGCCTTTTCGCATAAGATTCAAGCCACGATAAGCAATGGGATGAAAGATGGGCATCGGGAACCGGCGGACAAGCCGCAATATGCGTGAAAGGGGCATTGCGCCGTCAGCTGCTATGTTGAAAACACCTTCCGTATTGTTCAAGACTGAAAAGGATATAGCCGCCAACACGTCGCTCTCATGAACCATCTGCATCACCGGATCAAAACCGAATAAGACCAGCGGAGCGGTTTGGTTTAGAAAACTCGTGAACGGCGTTTCTGCGGAGGATCCGACGATATTGGCAAACCTCAGCACAGCCAGCGATGTTTGTGGCGCTCTATCCCGGCTATCTGCGATTAGAGACTCAACCTCAAGCCAGTCACTTGTATAACCATAGGATCGGCTGCCGCGATGCGGCATATCCTCGGTCAGAAACGCGGGATTGTCCGGGTGCGCCCCATAAACGGCAGTGCTACTACGAAATATAATCTGTCTGATACCAGCCTGGTACCCAGCCTTGAGGATATTTTTGGCGCCCTGGATATTTGCAGATCTAGCATCTCCATCGCGATCTACGCTCTCCATGAACTTCATGTGGCAAATGACCTCGACGCCTTCAGTATTAAGGAAGTCTGCAAGAAGGGGATTTTCGACACCCGCATCCACATAGTCTAGACCTTCGATTTCGAAGGCCGGTGGCTGCTCGTCCAGACCGATGACATGCAATCCAGGCTCGAGGTGTAGAGTAGCCGCCACATGAGCTCCCCAGTAACCCGCAACCCCAGTCACTAGAACAACTTTCTTGTCATTCATCAATGCCTCCGGTGTCAAAGTGACGCTTCTCCAGCAAGATGACTAGCTGCAAGGCAAATCCTTCACCAGAGGGTAATACTGTCGGTCGAAGATTTCAGCCAGGCCATCCGTCTCATCCGCTAGATTAATACTCCTGCGTCTCAAGGCATTATTATACCGGCACAGGTAACCTTGAAAAGCGTCAGGGTCCGCTGGTTGTGAGATCCGCAGCCTGATTGACGGACCATAAACACGAAATCGGAGGAATGCCCAGTCCGGCAACTTGATAAGATCAGGGGAGATTCTCGCCTGTTGACACTCATGACGCAACGCGTTATAATTTATCCATAACGCAGTGCGTTATAAATTCGATTATCATTGTCAGCCAAGTATTAGGAGGCAATAAAATGGCAGAAGATATTCAAGTAACCGAAGAAACCATTGAAGAAGAAGGACCCAATCCAATGCTGGATCTGGCCCGCAAGGTTGTCTTAGCGACAATCGGCGCTGTGGCATTGACACAGGAAGAGCTAGAGAGATTCGTCAACAAGTTAATTGAACGAGGTGAGATAGCAGAGCAGGACGGTCGCAAGCTGATCACAGACGTGAAAGAGAAGCGACGCAAGAAAACCGAGGACGTGCGTTCAGGGACTGAGGGCCAGCTCGATAGGCGTATGGAAGATCTCCTGGCGCGAATGAACATCCCCAGCAAATCCGACATTGAGTCTTTAAACGACAAGATTTCAATCTTGTCAGACAAGATTGATGAGCTAGGCGAAGAATAAAAGCTCAGCACACTAGTCGAAACTTTAGGGGAGAGGTTATTGCCATCGTCTTTTATGCGATGGTTCGCAATTCCTCTCCCCTTTTCTTTTTCCATTTGGCGCGATCCCTGTGACGGTTCTATAATCATCGGGTGCCGGCTGTACCTCTATCAACATCGCGCAAACCACTGAATACCACCAATGCAATCGGGTCAAGACCATGATCACGATCAAGCGATATCCCAATCGAAAACTGTATAACACAGATACAAAAAAATACATAACGCTTGATGGCATTGCCGGACTGATCAGGGAGGGCGAAGAAGTCGAGATACTAGACCACTCCTCTGGTGAGGATCTTACGGCTGTAACTCTGACCCAGATCATATTTGAGCAGGAGAAGAAGCAGTCTGGCTTCCTTCCTCGCTCGGTGCTGACGGGCCTCGTCCAGGCCGGAGGCGAGACGATAACTTCCCTAAGACGGAACCTAGCATCCCCCCTAGATCTCTTTCACCATGTTGATCAGGAGATCGCGCGTAGACTACAGATCCTGGTAGATCGCGGTGAAATAGAGGTCAAAGATAGCCGTGAAATGCGAAGGAAGCTACTCAACATCGACCGGGAAACGAGTGATGTTGATGTACTCACGGAAGATGAGCTGGCTCGTTTACTCGATCAGCGTGGCGTTCCAACCCGTGATGAAGTTAATCAGCTAAACGCGCAGCTGGATGAGTTGGTCAGCAAGCTCGAGCAGTTAGGTTCGAAGGAGAGTGGAGACTGAACCAACTCGTCTTCCTATTGGATAATTATCTGGGAGCTACAACCAGGAGGATTCCTTAATGGATGTCAACGGATCTTACTCATTTGATGCGCCGAGGGAAGAGGTATGGCGAGCTGTACTGGATCCGGAGGTACTCTCGAAATCGTTGCCCGGTATTCAGGACCTTGAAAGTACTGGGGAGAATGAATTCCGCGCTAAGATGAAGGTCCGAATGGGTCCGGTCCAGGGCCAATTCAACGGGACAGTTCGACTCGTGGATTTGAATCCCCCGGTTGGTTACCATATTCAGATTGATGCCTCGGGGGCTCAGGGATTTGTGAAAGGGGAAGGCGACCTAAAGCTCGCTGAGCTAAATGGGGGTACTGAACTTCATTACAGCGGAGAGGCTCAGATCGGCGGACGGATAGCCAGTGTTGGCCAACGGCTAATGGAGAGTTCAGCCCAAGCCCTTATCCGGCAGGGGCTCGAAGCGTTCGATGCTCAAATTCATGCCCGCATGAAGGGAGAAGAGATAGACGAAGACACTCTGGCTGCTGAAGCTCCGTCTGAGATGGGGTTTGCATTTGGTATGACCCAGAAGATGTTGGATGATCTGGTACCCCCGGAACGACGTGGAGAACTGATCCGGATTGGCGTTGGTCTTGTTGCTTTCCTGGTTATCGTTCGGACTATATCTGACTGGTGGACCAATCGTCTTGCTAATCGTATTGCTGCGGTTATCGAGGAGAAACGGGTCCAGTAGTCAAATAACACCAGGCATTCGCGGGATTCAAGCCTTTCATTCTTTTGCTGTTTTGCACAATTAACGGTCATGTCATCCCTTCGTCGATTGCTCAGGCCTGGATACAACACAAGGCTACGTCTGCTACTTCTTTCTTAGTCGCTAGGCCTGCTGTTCCTGGTTGTTTTTCCCGGTCTTCTATCCTTCTCTCTGGCATATTTCCGCTACGATGCTCTATCACCCCCAAAAATGGGCAGGTGAGCTGAATTTCGTCCTCGCTTATACCGATGAGCGCTTTCAGCTCAGCGTCCAGAACTCCCTGGCCTTGATCATACTGCCAGTACCCTTTCGTGTATTTGGTGCGCTTCTCGTTGCCCGTCTCTACCAACGTGGTGGGCGTTACTTGGATGGTTTCGGGCGACGATCTTCCTGCCGGCCATTATCCCGGCGGCCGTCTTCGCTCTAGCCTGGCTATGGATACTGAATCCCGTTTACGGCCCCATGAATCTTGTGCTAAGCGCCGTTGGCTT
>JBARZW010000504.1:0-3125 GCA_049650305.1 Promineifilaceae bacterium (SeqCode) | reverse complement strand
GTCAGCCATTCTTCGTACCTGTCAAAATTACACACCTATGATGGTACTTGGCATCTAGACCAATTCTCCACTGATGAGGTGTGCCAGAGTGTGCGTGATGCAAGGAAGATTAGCCAACTGGGTAATTGGTAAATCCGTCAGTCCGCCGATGTGTGGTGTCAAGCTACATGTTATGCTGACACCGTAACTTTTTTACGAAAATGAACCTCTGAGTTGGCAAATTGTCTGTAGATTAGATCAAAGGACTTGAGAAAAGGGGTAAGATTGCAGATGACCTAGCAGGCGCCTTTATTTGATCGAAATGCCTATATAGCGGTGGAGTTGTCGAACGATTGGCGATGTCAAGTGCAGGACTTTCTCGGTTTTCTGATCATCGGAATAGTCTTACGCCGATTACGATAGTGGGTATGATTGTATTTTATGGGACGATCATCCCGGATGCTATTCGGAACTCGAATATCGCAACAACAGCGATTGGCCCCTGTTTATACGCTGGATGTTAGGCGCATAGGTCAATCGCAAACGCGAATCGTTTGACCAGGCGAAACTCGATACCATCGATGTCATCTTTGCTGCAGGGGCGAAGCATCCACAGATAAGCGACCAGAGTGAAATTATCGAACCATGAATCTAGTCCAGTCCTCAGCACTAGAAAAGGCGAACTCATGAACTGCAAACTATTCATCGTCCTGATTTCAGTCGTATTACTGATCGCCGGATGTGGGGAATCGACCGCCACTCCAACGGCGACAGAGTCAGCACCAAGTGCAACGGAGATAACGCCGGCAGTGACCGCGACCGTGGCATCGCAGGCCTCAGCCACGCCCACGGCCGTCATTCCGGAACCGACTTCCACGGCCGCGACGATCCCTGAACCGGCAATGCCCTCGTACGAACCACTCTTTGAGGAAGGCGCCTGTCCATTCGTCTTGCCGCCCAATGAAGTGGAAGGGGAGACCATCTTGTGCGGTGTCGTGATCGTGCCCGAAGAGAGAAGCGCCAGTGCTGAAACCACTATCCGCCTGGCCGTGGTCGTATTCAAGACCCGCGGCACCGATCCAAAACCGGATCCGGTCATCTTGCTCTCCGGAGGACCCGGCGAGAAAACGGTGAAGAGCGCACTTGATGTGTCCCTCGTGTTGGCGTCGTTTCGAGAAGAGCGCGATCTCATCATTTTCGACCAGCGCGGCGTCGGCCTTTCAGAACCGGCGCTGGAGTGTCCGGAGCTTCTCGATGCCTTGTTTGATACGCTGGATGAACTGGACTCAACGGTGGTCTTGAGGAAGCAGTTCGACGCAATCATGCGCTGCCGGGACCGGCTGGTGGCCGAGGGTATTAATCTGTCCGCTTACAACACGACCGAAAACGCGGCCGACGTGGACGACATACGCCAAGCCTTGGATTATGAAGAGATGAATCTCTATGGCGGCTCATATGGCACATTGCTGGCTCAGGCGGTCATGCGCGACCATCCGCAGAGAGTTCGTAGCGTAGTGATGGGGGCAGTGCTGCCCAGCGACAAGAGCTTTTTCGTCCACGTTCCCTCTACAGTGGTTAAGGCCTCGCTGGATCTGTTGGCGGCGTGCGCGGCCGACTCGGCCTGCGATGAAGCTTACCCCGATTTACTGCAGACCCTCTACGATACGATAGACCGTCTGAACGCGGAGCCAGTGCCTATCGAGATCACCAATCCGCTGGACGGCCAAAGCTATGACTCGTGGCTGACGGGAGATAGTGTGTTCGGCAACCTGCTGCTGTTCCTCTACATCACCGATATCATCCCTGTATTGCCTCAGGCGATTCACGATGTGGCCAACGAGGATTATGGGCTGATGACGCAACTGAGCAGCACATCGCTGGCGCTGTTCGACGCCCTGAGCCGGGGCATGGAGTTTTCGGTTTTTTGTGCTGAGGACCTGATCGGCGTGACACCGGAGCAGTTTTTGGAAAAGAGATTGGAGATGCCTAGACAACTGGCCGGGATGGGCGATCCCGAGGATATGATCGAGTACAGCTTCTTCGGCATCTGCGAGAATTGGCCGGTGGAGGAAGCGGATCCGGTTGTCAAAGAGCCGGTGGTCAGTGACATCCCCACACTGCTACTGGAAGGGGAATTCGACCCGGTGACGCCGCTGATCTATGCGGAGCAAGTGGCCCAGCACCTGAGCAAAAGCTATCTCTATGAGTTTCCCGGCGTGGGCCACAACGTGCTTTTGGCCAGCGGCTGTGCTCGCCACATCGCCGACCAATTCATGAATGATCCGACCTCAGAGCCGGACTCAAGCTGCATCAGTGCGATGACAGGGGTCGTCTTCGATTTACCCCAGCCGGAAAGTCAAGAACTGGTCCTGGCACCCTTCACCGCTGAAAGCCTTGGCTTGAGCTTCTTGGCTCCCTCAGATTGGGAGAGAGCGGCCGCCGGCACCTTCGTGCGTGGGCAAAACGCATTGGACTCAACGGCGCTGATCATCGACGTGCTGCCCATGGGTCACGACGATTTCATGGCACTAATCACATCCCGGCTTGGGCTGGATGAAGCGCCTGAGCCCAGCGGCGAGCTAGAGACAGATGGTTTCTTTTGGTCGCTATACGCCGTAGAAGTACAAGGGCTGGGCGTGGATATGGCCACGACGAAACTGGCAGACGAGTCGACGCTAATGGTTTTGCTGCAAAGCGCCGTGGACGAGCGAGAGTCGCTGGTCGACGCGGTCTTTCTTCCAACCGTCGACTCGCTAGCGGCCGTTGAGTAAACCGACGGTCAGCGGTTGGGTTTGAAGATTATGGAGGAAACTCCGCAAATCTACGCCGATTGAATCAGCTACGGACACTATAGCATACTTCTCTGTGCAATTGTTTGACGTCTTTGTGCGATAGTGTGCGGTAGCAGCGAAACTAAATCTAAGCCAGGATCGGGAAAGAGTCTCTTGTCATAGCCTCGCTCCCGGTGACTGGCTACCAGCAGCACCCAGGTCCTCCAGCTGCCTCGGCCGTCGGTAGCCAGTCCTTTACTCCTCTTTGTTGTATCGTCAGTACCAGTTATCAATCCGGCAGCTTGTTTGCTCTGCCGCTGACGACCGTTTGCCCAGAGCCAGCAACCCGACTGTCGTTATGGAACGCGGCTATAG
>JBARZW010000503.1:0-2722 GCA_049650305.1 Promineifilaceae bacterium (SeqCode) | reverse complement strand
CATCGGCGGCAAAATGACCGATATCGGCATCGACGACGACTTCATCAAAGAAGTAGGGAACACCATCGAACCTGGACATTCGGCTCTCTTTCTTCTGATAGCTGACTGGACTGAGGACAAGGTGCTGGAAGACCTGGCTCAGTTCGATGCTACAGTGATGAAAACGTCTCTTTCTGACGAAGACGAGGCCAAGCTGAAGGATTACTTTGGCCCACACGAGGAGTAGTTAGTCGTTGGGGTTCCTTTTAGCGCATCTGAACATCGGCGCCAGGGATGGCCTGGATTGTTTACCAAGACCGGTCATCCCTTTTATTACTTAACAGTTGATTAGACCGAAACTAGTTGGTAAGGGTCTTGACCCACCCTCGCTGGTCTTTTTTTCAATATTAATCTTGACCTTGGTCTTGGCTATTTTGAGGCGCGTTGCTATTGGTGCTAGCGCCTAAGACGGCTAGGATGCGGGAGGTAATTTGTGAGTACAACAAGCCAAGATAAACATCGTACCACTTCTGCAACTATCAAATCTTACCTGTCCATTCTCGAATGGTTGCCTAACTATCAAAAAGGCTGGCTTAGAGGAGATGTCATTGCTGCATTGACAGTTTGGGCCTTATTGGTGCCCGAAGCCATGGCCTACGCCGGTATTGCCGGTATGCCTCCAGAGGCTGGTCTGTATGCCGCGCCGCTAGCGCTGCTCGGTTACGCCATATTTGGCACCTCCCGGCATCTAAATGTCGGTCCTAGCTCGACGGTAGCCCTTCTCTCAGCAGCATTCGTGGGCACGGTAGTCATCGGCAGCACCGAGGATTACATTACGGCCACGGTGACACTGGCTATTCTGACCGGCATTGTTCTGATTATCGCCGGGATATTTAAGCTAGGCGTCTTTGCTGACTTTCTATCTAAGCCTGTACTGGGTGGCTTCGTCATCGGTCTGGCCATTATCATCGCCTTTGGCCAACTAGATAAGCTCCTGGGCTACGAAGTAGAAGCAGAAGGGCTGATTGCAGAAATAGTGGCCATTATCCGTAATCTTGACCAGCTTCATGTGCAGACGTTTGTCGTCGGGCTTACTAGTCTAGCTTTGCTCTTTCTCATTGAGCGATTCATTCCGAAGCTTCCAGGCGCCATCACCGTTCTGTTTCTAGCCATCATTGCCTCGTCGCTCCTGGATCTGGAATCATTAGGCGTTCATATTGTTGGCGATATCCCAGCCGGCCTGCCGCCGATTGGATTACCAGGAGGCATCACCCCTGACCAAATCCGAACGCTGCTTCCGGGTGCGGCCGCCGTGGCTTTGGTAGGTTTTGTCGAATCGGTGGCCGCGGCTCGATCTTACGCCACTAAGTTTGGCTACGAAGTGGACGCAAGCCAGGAGATGATTGCCCTTGGTGCTGCAAATGTGGGCGCGGGCCTCAGTCAAGGGTTTGTGGTAGATGGTAGTCTGTCGAAGACGGCCGCATCTGTGGAAGCTGGCGCCAAATCTCAGATGGTTTCCATCATTGCGGCAGCGATCGTTGTGATCACCATCGTGGCCCTGACACCCCTCTTCCATAACCTACCGGAAGCGACCTTGGGCGCCATTGTGATCCATGCCGTCTGGCACTTAATTGATTTCTCCAAACTGAGAGGGTACCGGCGCATTAAGAAGGTGGACTATTGGGCCGCTATGGCCGCGTTGTTGGGTGTCCTATTCCTAGGTATCTTGCCAGGTCTGATATTGGCTGTGACCGTATCCCTGACGGGATTGCTGCTCAGAGCCAAGAGTCCACGGACGGCTATTTTGGGCAAGCTTCCCGACGAAAACACTTATCGTAGCATGGTGCATCATCCTGACGCTGAAACCTATCCAGGATTGCTCATCTTCCGCTTCGATGAAGATATATTCTTTGCCAACGCGCCTAACTTTCGCGACGCAGTACGGGCAGATGTGGCCACTGAGCCGACTACTCAATGGGTGCTGGTGGATAGTGAATCCATTGATGATATCGACATCACAGCCATCGACATGCTGGCAGAACTTCAGGATGAGCTGGCAGAATCGAATATTGATTTACGCTTCGCTCGAATGAAAGAAGACGTCCGGGAGTATCTCCGCCGGGGCAGACTGGAAGAAAAGATAGGCATGGAGCACTTCTATCCATCAATCCAGGATGGCGTTGATGCCTACCTGGCAGAAACCGATAATGAATGAAGCCATCGACGCCGGTACGGGTCAATCCTTAGTTAAATATTGGTGGATTAACCTCATTCGTGGGGCGGCTGCTCTGTTTTTGGGCCTCGGTCTGATCCTGGGGTTAGGGCTGGCACTGGATGAGGCAACTCTCAGGTCGATGCTGTCACAATTCATTGGCATTTACCTGCTCGGCAGCGGGATCATGAGCTTTATTTGGGGATTTTCCAACCGAAAGCGTTGGGGACTGTGGTTTGCGGCCGGGACGCTTGGCCTTCTGGGGGGAATGGCCTTTATAACCCGACCGTTCATCGAAGGTTTCTTGTCAACCACCACACTAACGGTCATTCTTGGAAGTGTCATCGTGTTGACCGGAGTGGTCCAAATGCTAGGTGGGTTCAGAACAGGGGATCAGTATGGGCGCAAATGGGCCTGGGAGCATTTCTTCCTTGGCCTGATTGAGATTGGTATGGGCCTGGTGATCCTGGCATCTACCATTTTGACCGTACAAATATCCGCGCTTGCGCTGAGTGCATGGGGGCTTATCGC
>JBARZW010000502.1:0-3920 GCA_049650305.1 Promineifilaceae bacterium (SeqCode) | reverse complement strand
ATCTCGCGCACTTCATGTGTGATGACGATCTCATCCTGCAGCACCTCAGATGCCAGGGCGCGATAATAGATACAGCCCATCCGTTCGATGGTGGTAAGGTATTCGTTCTGCCGAAAGGTCTTGAATGGTATGGGATCCCCTTCCTGCACATAACCACAGACTTCGTTGTGAATGTCGCGTAATTGGCCGGACGATTCCTCAGAGCGGCCATCCACTTCGAGCAAGAACAGTTGGAAGGTTTTACCAGGAGCCTTCTTTAGCTCACCCAAGAGTGTATCGAGGTCGATCAGGCCGGCATTCAGGATAAGACAACATTAACCGAGGTAATCCTGGTTATCGGTCGTGAATGGATGGTATTTGGTCTGGTTGAGACAGGCGTTAGCTGCTCGGAACCGTGACGGATCGTTGTTGTCCAAATGTAGTGCATCGACAGTGTGGCACACTTCTTCGACTCTTGCCTGGTCGATAACGCGATCATTCCGGCCACGCGCGCAAAGTGCAGTTTCGTCTAGATCGACAATGACGGTCGTGCGTTCGTCGATAGGGAAGTTTTGTGCGCGAAGATATTCGTCGAACGAAAAGACTGCTCCCCAATGTTCTGCAGGTAGAGAACAACGTTCTCATATTCCACGTCTTGTGCCGGGTTGGGGTCGCCGCGCCGAGAAGCAATGAAGGCCATGCCCTGCCATCCTCCCGAGCGGCAGATGTTGGTAAAAGCAGTGCCGTCGTTCATGCGCGTATCCCCCAGATACGGGATGAGCTGAATGGCGGCATGCGGGGCTTCCAGCGTCCGCGCCTGCGGAAGCATGGCTGAGAGACGATTTTCGGCATACGCCGCTATGTTTTTACGCGGGCTGAGACCGCTTGGTGAGTCTAGTTGCTTCCAGACCGTCTGCAAGTCCGGCAGACGAGAGTCGAGCGGCGCCAATTACGATAGACGGCCAGGTCTCCTAGAAATTCACGGACGGAGACCGTAATTCTTCATTACAAGTATTTTTCGGCAGCCAGAAGTTCGGCGTTAAGGATCGAGCCGCTGGCAGCGCCGCGCAGCGTATTATGGACGGTGGTCACCAAACGTAAGTCCAATAAGGGACAGGTGCGTACTCGCCCAACCGAAACCGCCATGCCGTTCTCTGAATCGCGATCCCAGCGCGGCTGGGGCCGATCTGGCTCGGGGCGCACGATGATGGGATGATCGGGCGCACTGGGTAGAATACGCACTGAACTAGGTCCTCTAAAACGAGAGAGAACCGCGATGGCATTCTCGATGGTTGGTTTGTCCTCGAATCCCACAGAGAGGCAGATAGTATGCCCGTCCAACACTGGCACGCGATTCGTTTGCGCGCTGACGATAAAATCGGCCGCGATATTGCGCCCATCCGCAATTTGTCCCAGCAGTTCGCGTGTCTCTCGTTCGACCTTTTCTTCTTCACCGGGGATCAAGGTCAAGACATTGTCGATAATATCGAGTGAAGGAACACCCGGATAGCCGGCTCCCGAAACAGCTTGCATGGATACGGCGAAGACTTGCCGCAATCCAAATGCCTCATGGAGAGGTTTTAAGGGCATAACGATCCCAGTAGTCGTACAATTTGGGCTGGTGACGATGAAGCCCGACCATCCTCGCTCATTTTGCTGGTGAGAGATGAGGGCTAGATGATCCGCGTTGACCTCCGGGATGATCATAGGTACGTCTTCTGCGCTGCGGAATGCGGACGAATTCGAGCAGACAGCATACCCGGCTTGCGCAAATTGTGGTTCTAATTCCGTAGCAGTCGAAGCGGGCAGAGCAGAAAAGATAACTCTAGCATTTAGGTTGGGTTCCGAACTCTGAAGAATAATCCCCGCGGCAGAAGGTGGCGGTTGGGGAGAGAGAACCCAACGGCAGGCATCCGAGTATCTTTGTCCGACTTTCCGTTCTGAGGCCGTTAATGCAGTTATTTCGAATATGGGGTGGTCAGCCAGAAGTTGGACGAAGCGTTGGCCGACAACGCCAGTCGCACCTAATACGGCGATAGGTATCTTATTCATTGATGATTACCTCCCTGTGGATTTGTCGAACGGCATCCTTCGATTCGTTCGCTGCAACAACGATGGACAAACTGCTCGCGGAAGAACCTTGAGCGATGGCGAAGATGTTGATCCCGGCTTTGCCCAGGGCGCTGAAGATCTGACCGGAGATACCCGGGGTTTTCCGCAAACCAGCTCCCACGACAGTCACGATGACCATGTCATCAAACGAGTGGATCCGATCGATATCTCGACGAGCGAGTTCCAGCTTCATCTCAGTTTCAATGGCCTGGATGACCGGTTGAACTGTGTCCATGGGGATGACGAAACATATCGATTGTTCCGACGATGCCTGCGTGATCATCATGACACTTGCGCCCTCGCTTGCGACGGCGGAAAAAGTCCGGCCAGCGATACCTGGCACACCGCGCATTCCTCTTCCTTCAACCATCACGACACTTGTTTTTCCAGTTGCGGTGACTGCCTTGACCTTGCCATCAGAGTTCTCAGGTTCGAGGGTGATGCGGGTGCCCGGAGACGTCGGGTTGAATGTGTTCTTGATCCAGAGGGGGATCTCATGCTCGACAATCGGACGAATCGTTCTAGGATGGAGCACCTTGGCTCCGAAAAAGGCCAATTCGCTAACCTCGCTATACGAGAGCACGGGGATTACGCGAGCATCAGGGAGTATGCGTGGATCCGCAGTCATCACACCATCTACATCGGTCCAGATCCAAACTTCATCGGCCTTTAGACAACTTCCTAGAATGGCGGCGGTATAGTCGCTGCCACCCCTGCCGAGCGTGGTCGTAAGGCCTTCTTCGGTCGCACCGATGAAACCGGTCACGATTGGGATGGTGCCATCATCGAGACTCGGTCCCAGTTCATCCAAGATTCGATCTCGGGTGATATCCATTAAGGGTGCAGCGTTCTGAAATTGTTTATCCGTAATGATAAGACTTGTCGCGTCGATGGCTTTACTTTTACCCCCATGATTCCGAAGGAGGGCGGCTAAAATCCGAGCGCTCATTCGTTCACCTCGCGAACTGATCGTGTCCATCGCTCGCGGCGTGACTTCCCCAAGCACGTTGATGCTGCGGCATAAGTTGTAATAATCTTCCAGAAATCGATCAACTTCAGCCAGCAAGGGCTCGCGCTCGTCAGATTTAGAGAGTAATTGATCTATTGCAGCGTGATGCCGTTCACGCAGTTTCGAATGGATGGCTTGAAAGTTCTGGTCCTCACCACGGGAAGCACTCTGTGCACCCTCGATGAGATTATCGGTAACACCATTCATGGCCGAGACGACTACGATCAGGCGCTCCCATTCTCGGGATTGTTCAAGCACGATGTGGGAGGCAGCGGTGAATGCTTGCGCTGAACCGACCGATGTTCCTCCAAATTTCATCGTAAGGGTTGTCATAATGGCATTCTAACTTCTGTGAAATGCTCGGTTGGTCACGGCGGATATTAAAAAACTCCCTCGCACTAGGGCGCGGGAGTCTCCCACGTAATTCCACCCAAGTTCTGAAGCAGAGTTTATCGAACCAAAGGCTACAGGACTCGTCGGCGTTAACGGACCGTACCGTAATCCCGTACTATCACACGAAAGTGATTTAGGGGATTCGCTCACGGGGGGTATTCTCACCTATCCGGTCGAGGGGGCTTTCAGCCGGTAACCCACTCTCTCTAGGGCCTTGCTTAGGTGATACTCATCCCGATCTACGCTTTCCAGATTAAGTTGTATGCAGCATTATGCCATCCAATCAACGGTTCCGCAACAGAAAAATCCGTACCTTTGCCCATTGAGATCCTTCCAGTTTACACCAGGCGGTGCTGGGGGCTCCGCATCTAAAGGCAAACTGCCCGGTAGTATCTGCGGATGTATTCGCCTTCACGGCCACTCAAGT
>JBARZW010000501.1:0-1839 GCA_049650305.1 Promineifilaceae bacterium (SeqCode) | reverse complement strand
ATCGCCATCCAGATCGCCCAGCCCTATCCCGGAACTGAACCCTGTACTCAAGGACAAATCGCTTTCGACAAAATAACCCTGTCCGTCATTAAGCCATATCTTGTCTTCCGCAAGGCCCGAAGAACCCACCGCCATATAGGCGTCCAAATCCCCATCGCCATCGAGGTCCCTTAAGGCAACCGTATCAGAGGGTATTTTGGTCAGGCTTTGTTCGCTGTCGATAAACGTACCACTGCCGTCATTGAACCAAACCTCATTTGGCGCACCCGTCATTATCGCGTCAAGAGCGCCGTTACCGGTCACATCGCCAAGGGTCATGCCGTGGATATGAATGTGAGCAGGTGTTAGAGTTTGACCACTATCCGCAAAGGTTCCTCTTCCATCGTTGAGCCACACCCTGCCAGGTTCACCCCAGCCGGCAGTCACGGCATCGAGATCGCCGTCGCCATCCACATCACCGAGTCCGGCCGCTGTCGTGTATGTCGTTCCCAAAAGTTGGCCGGTATCACTGAAGGTACCATTTCCATCATTTATCCAAACTGTGTCCGCTTTCTCGTGAGCGATGAAAGCGTCCAGATCGTTATCGCCATCGATATCTCCCAACGCCACATCCCAGCCACCTTCAATGCCAAGACTCTGCCCGCTGTCAGAAAAGATGGCCGAGCCATCATTTAACCACACTCGCCCAACTTCTTCCCACCCAACGATGAAAACATCCAAGTCGCCGTCGCCATCCAGATCTCCCAGTTCCAGGCCCATCCCATAGCCCAACTCCTGCTCTTTGATCGTGAAATTGCCCTGGCCGTCGTTCAGCCAGACCGCGCTACCAATCTCACCGAGGACGCCGTTGGCGACAAAAGCGTCCAGATCCTCATCTCCGTCGATATCGCCAAGTGATACATCCCAACTGCGTCCAGAACCCAGGCGTTGTCCGCTATCTTCAAGAGATAAGGGACCGGCTGCTGGCTCTGCCGTCGGCGTCTTCGTTGGCTCAGCCTCTGGTGTCGATGTCGGAGTCGGCACGGGTGGAGCGGCCGTTTGACCGCCGCTGCAAGAGGAAACCACCAGCAACACGACCCAGAGAACTAACAAATTCTTTGGCATTATTCCGTCCTTACAGAACCTTAGATTTCGCTCGCCTCGTCACCCAACGACTGGCGCTTGAGCTGCCTGCCAGCATAGACGCACGATATTCTCTCAGAAACTCGATGGTAAATCCAACCAATTCCGGGGTCCACCTGAGAAGATCTTGCCACCTCCAAGCCCTACCTTGCTCGCGCCGGTTTAATCGGATTTCATCCCAACCCAGCCTAACTCGATATCTCGATCCGCACCCAACCGCTCATACAGCTCTCCCGTGTGCTGCTGTATGTGCCGTATGCTGTAGATCTGAAGTTCCAGCTTGTCGAACGGAAGCCAAGGGAATCCCGACTCGGCCTCCAGATCTAGGGATGCCACTCGTTCCTCCACCTGTTCGCGGCATAGTTCGTAATAGGCGAGGATTTCCTCCTTGCTGAACGGTTCCTCTGACTCTGACCTCTCTCCAGATGAAGTCAAAGATACATAGCTCTTCTTATGCTTCTCCCACGGGACAAAGTCATCTTCGGAGGTCTGCAGGTAAAAGTGGGTATAGAAAAGAGCATGATAGGCAGTGTGCCAAAACGGGTTCTTGGAATCAGGACTGTACCAAAGAGATTCCGGGCATGCCTCAATTGCCTGTTTCAGCATCTCAAGAGAGGCGTGGTATTGGGATTTGATCGTTTCCTTTACTCCCATCTCAACTCCTTCGCTAGATCTTGTAACATCGTCCTTTATAGTCGAGAGGTCTCAACTGCCTCG
>JBARZW010000500.1:0-6125 GCA_049650305.1 Promineifilaceae bacterium (SeqCode) | reverse complement strand
CGCCTTCGCTTCGCTCCGGCGAGTGGCTGACACACATCATTGAATAGCAACTTCAAGCAGGTGAAATCAACTAGATTCCAGTCCTGGTATCAGTTGGAGCAGCGTTGCTACCTTCTCTCGAGACTCGAAACGCAGTTTAGAGAGAAAAAGCCCAGCAATGCTGGGCCATTCTCGAGTGCTCTGATTGAGTACCCCAGGAAGGACTCGAACCCCCAAACTACGCATTAGAAGATGACGGGCACCTGGATTAACTCCCGTAGATAATTGTATCTGGCCTAAAGGCAGCCCAGGAAAACCAGAAGTGGTCGCCATGAACGATGGGGGCTAGCTGCTCGCCGGCTAGAGGTCCATCGATCGCCTGGCCCACGATATTCCAGGTGCTGCCACTCTGTTCATCCATGATGACATCGCCATCCTTGATGAAGGTTAGCTTTTGTCCGTCGAGATTTGGATCAAACACGCCGGTCGCGCCGACATCCTCGCTCCTGAAAATGACCGCGTTATCTAAAGCGCTGGCGGTGCCGCCAACATGGAAGACGACCAGATCCTGTCCCTCTTGCGCGTCGTTGATGACGCCGGCATCAAGCAATTCCAACAATGGATAGGCCAGGTCAACACCATCAAGGGAGACGGTTACAACCCGCTCCATGGCTGCCAAGCGACGGTCGGGTACGCCGATGAAGGCGAATGGGTCCTCTCCAATCCGGTCATAGCCTGGATAGGGGTTCTGACCATAAGGCCGGCCGAAGCCAGTGTTTCTTGAAAGGACAATTCCATCTGGATATGCTTCGCTGAAGTCGGCGAAGCTGATGATGGATGAGGGCAAGAAATCCAACTGTTTCCCGGCAAGCTCGCCGACGATTCCTTCACCGGTGAACTGTTGCCAAAGGCTCTCCGTGTTGCGATCCCACATGACCAGGTCGGAATGACGAAGCCACCCAGAGGTGCCGAAATCATAGGTCTCGCCGTCTAAGCGACGATCAAAAACCAGGGCCGAGTTACACAAGGGGCAGAATGTAACGACCACAGGTATGTCGCCGACAGAGTCGTTGACGATCTCGTGCCAGGTGAGTATTTGCAAAGGATAGGCTCTCGAGTTGCCGTCGATTTCAAGGGCGATTACCGGCTCGTTCTCAGCCAACCAGGCAGACGCCTCTTCGAGCGTTTCGAAGGTGGGGATGTCGATCGGAATGATCCCATCTCGAACCGGTAAGAGGGCGAGCAGTTCTTCGTATGGAATCGTGTGCCGGTTGAAGTCGGTATTCCACTCCTGTGCGATCTGTCTCTGCCTCTCTGACCTGTCGTCGATGGTCATGATCCCGTCTTCGTCCAGTCCGTCAGAAGCCGCATCATCGGTATTTTCGGGAGTAGATCCTTCGCCGGACTCCGGACTATCCTCCTCCTCCTCCCTGTTGGCCCCGGCATCATTAACCTCCGGGGAGTCCGACTGACCATCCTGCGTGGTTACGTCCTCAGCCACCGGAGCTTCTTCGGTAGGCTCTACGGTCGGAGCGGAAGCGATCTCTTCAGAGCCAGCGCCTGCCTCCGCTTTTTGGGCGGTAACATCAACCGGGATCGGATCAGCCACAATCGATCCCTGATCCGCCCCAGCCGGCCCGCTCGAGACAGCAGCGTTACAGGCAACGAGCACTATAGCAAACAGGCTCATTTCCAGGAATAGCCGCACATTTTTTCTATTACTCTTCATGGGCGTAACTCCACCAAAATGTGACGGTGGTTATTCTGAGCAACGTCACATTGTTTCGGCTCATTAGTTCTATGGCGAGTATAGACGTGGTTTGGTCGTCAATATGTGAGACCGGTCACAAGAGGGTCCAATTACATTGAGACTAGGTTAGCCCGCCATTGGCTCCTGTGAGGCAATCAACTCGAGTTTTGGGATTGGTCTGGGGGGCTTGCACTGATCCCGGCGGCGAAAATGATGTCCGGTAAGACTCTGGTTACAGCACCCAGCTATTTGCCTGGATCAGGCAGCTACTGAAGAGTGTCGACGGAATCGCCGGTCTTAGCGGGCGTTATCCGTTTGCCTATGTCCGCTGCTTCATCCCTCTCGTAGAACATGCCCGCAACGTCCCGGGGTTTTTTGATGGGATAGTATGAAAAGGCGCCATTGCTCGATTCAACCTGCCGTCCCGCATGGACACTGTAGCAGTATAAGGCTCGAGGCCAGCATTCGGGATACTCTTGTCCATCTAGCTGGTATTGGCCTGTGAAGGGTAGAGGTTGCCTGTAAACAGACAGGTAGTGGCACTTTACCGGATAGCCGTAGGGACTGGTTGTAGCCATTTTCCATATGCCGATGTGAACATGAGGGATCCGCTCCCATCGATTTAACTCTCCAAGGACGGCACCTTGTGGGAACGCGGTTCCCGGTTCGGGGGCGCCAGCAGGATACACCGACAGAGGCCAATCAAAATGACCTAAGGACATACATAGTTTCTCTTCGCCATCGTCATAGATCTCGAAAAAGTGGTAGCCATTCGCGTAAAGAGAAGTGTATTCATAAGTGATATCCGTCGGGGCGATCGCGTGGCTTCCCGAACCGAAACAGCTGCTTCCCTCGCATATGTCAAGGGCGTATTGATCGTAAGTGCCATACAAGTGTAAGAGCGCGTTAGTGTAACCGCCATCGGCGGGAATGTATCCGGTTCCGGCGGGAATTGGCAGTTTCAACGGCGGAAATTTGGCTCCAGACAAAGAGTCTTGGAAGGTTGGGTTGTCTGGCGCAGGCGACGGCTCATGTGATCTGGGAACGTCAAAACTCCTCAGGATTCCTAATTGCGGCTCCCCGATCCCAGGCCGCAGCTCAATAGCGTGACTGCTGCGAGCGTTTACGCCTAGAAAAAAAACCGTAGTTATTATTACTAGTAGTGTAACTCTCCGGGATACTGCTGGATAGTTATGCGTCGGATCGCTCATGAGCGCTCTTCCCGACCATCCTAACATACCCCAACTCATTCGGAGAAGGGTTCCGGACCTAGCACCAGCAACACTTCCTGTACTAGGTAGGGAGAATAATAGCAAAAAACATACCAGTTTGTCATGTGCCAAAATGTACTAATCTTCCATTCAACGTGACCAAAGCCCCATTGGAGCCTTGGTAGCACATGCCCGAACCAGGGGGGAGCGTGGGAAAGGCGAACGGATTCTCTGGATTCAGGAACCTCGAAGATTTCTCGATATTAATCTAACAATAATGTGCTCGCTTGATTAAGAACCACCTTGTTCTGTAGGCTGATTCACAGATGTCTGCCTGGAGACCTGTACATTTACATTCGAAATGGCTCGAAAAATCACCCTCTTTCTGTTTTTCGCAATGTTCTTCTTTGTGGCATGTAGCGGATCCCACGGACCGGCCGAACCGACGGTAACCGCTGCCTCCCCTCCTGCGTCTGAGATAAACGCCGCCGCAGAACGAGCGGCGACCGCTGTTAGCGCGGCGTCAGTCGAGGGAGCCACAGAAATCAGTCCCCCGGATACACCATCGGCGGATCCAGCGGCGGAGCCGCAGCCGGCGCCAACGACCGGCCCAACCGAACCAACTCCAGCCGAACAGGCCCCGGCTGACCCAGCCCCGGCTGAACCAGCCGCAGAGTCCGAACCGGCGACCAACCGGCGAGTAGAAGTGGGAGAAATCGGCCGGTTTCCACAACTCATACCCTTCGACGGCATCCGTCCGGTTTACGAGCCGGTATTCGCCACGGCCGAAGAGGCGCCCCTGGACGACAGCGAGCTGATCATTGGCCTTGCCCTGGAGGGGGAGGCGAAAGCCTACCCGATCACCGTCCTTCGATTCCGGGAGATGGTGAACGACGAGATGGCCGGCATACCAACCCTGGTCACCTGGTGACCTATCTGTTACACCGGCATGGTGCATGACCGGCGTATTGACGGAGAAACCCAAGTCTTTGGTAACGCGGGGGCGTTGTTTATGACCGCCATGACCTGGTACGATCACGAGACTGAAACGATTTGGTCTCAACCCTGGGGCCGGGCCATCATCGGGTCATATAAAGGAGTAGAACTCTTTCTGCTACCATCTCAGATCACCACCTGGGCCAACTGGAAGGCCGAGCACCCCAACACGTTGGCGATGATCAACGACGTAGACAGGGTCGGCACCCGCCAGAGATTTGATCCCAATTTTGTCATTGGTTTGCTTATAGCAGGTGATGCAAAGGCTTTCTATTATCGTGATGTAGCCCAGGATGGGGTGGTGAACGATATGTTAGGCGACATACCGGTATTTGTCTGGGCCGGGGATAATAACTTTCACGCCTACATACGCCGGGCTGGAGATCAGGACCTCACCTTCCTGCTGGAAGGCGATACGTTGGTTGACGCGGAGACGGGCTCGACCTGGGATCTGACCCGCGGACTGGCCACCTCCGGGCTGTTGATAGGAGAAAGCCTGCAACCGGTGCCCAGCTCAAGTTCTTACGACTGGGCTTGGCAAGATTTCTATCCCGAGACAGAGTTTTTTGAACCGTAGGTTGATATGGACTTGACAACTCGTTACAACTACGACGAATTCACCCGAGAGAAGTTGTTGCCCTGGTTGAATTTCGAAAACAGCCCACCATTGGGGCAGCCGGCTCCTGATTTCCCTCTCTGGATCCTAGGTGACGGCCGCCAGGACGGCCCTCAAACGTCGCTTCGTGAAATCTGGTCTAAACACAGCTATACCATCGTTGAGTTTGGCAGCTTTACCTGACCGTACTGTGGGATGGCGGCGCCATCCATGAATGAGATCGCCAGCAGATATGCGGACCAGGGCGTCGAATCCGTCTTCCTTTACACCCACGAGGCGCATCCGGGGGAGAATTACCCCCATCTCACGTCGATGGAACAGAAGTTTAAACACGCCCGCGCGTTGCGGGATGAGCTTGGGGTAAAGCGGCCGATTCTCCTTGATGCGTTGGACGGTGCCTGTCACCGGGCGTACGGTTCGATGCCCAATATGACCTGGATCTTCGCCAGATCCGGCGTGCCTGTCTACAAATCGAATTGGACCGATGCGAATAGTGTGGAGAACGCCGTACAGTACTTTCTGGATGTCATTGAACGACGGAGAGATCGTCTGCGCATGGCTCCCTTTCGGGTTGAGAGGTTAGACTTCCGCTTCAGCGACGACGACTCCTTCACCAAGGGCTTGGAGCGCAACGGTCCGAAAGCGGTCCGGGAGTTCATAGAATCGGGCTTGTAAGCCCGTCGCCACTATCTAGGATCCAACCATCCACCGATCTACCACCGACTATCATGAATCAGTGAGCTTCTGGAGCAGCTCCTCTCGGGTCGGGTTCCCCATGTATATGACCCGGCCGTCCAGGACGTAGGTAGGGCTAGCGAAGACGGCGCCCGGCCGTCGTGAGTCGTTGAGATTTCGCAGCTCGATATCGACGCTAGGAACTTGGTGCGTTATGTCGGCCACGATCCGCCGCGATTCCGTGCAAGCCCAACATGTATCTTCTATATAGACGTCTAGCTTCGGCATAACTCTATCTTCCCTTGAATAGGTCCTGAATTGGGCGGATCGTAGCATGGCTGAGGGTGGAGCGACGTAAGAGGTTATACATTACGCTTCACGGGCATTGGATTTTCGCGGGTATGCCATGCGAAAACTAGCGAGTTCTCCATTGAGAGCCACGCTGCACAGGGGATCACTGCTTTAAAGTGAGTTATACTGGGCCAATAATGACTTCTGCTACTGAAGAACACATCAGGAGATGAGAAGAGCGAGCCTTATTGTGTCTCTCTTGCTACTATCCATCATCCTGATTGTTTTGATTCTAGCTATTCAAAATAGCCGTCCCCAGGCTTGGCAGGTTGAACTTGACAACTACAAGGTCTATAAAGAGGCGGTTGTCTCGGGCACGCTGAAAACAAGGCTTGTCGATAGGGGCACCATGCCCTGGCACTTTAGCAGTATCATGAGCAGGGTAACCTTTGGCGACAATCCCCACTTCGGGACGGATTATGGCTATGATGGCAAGATAAATGAAGGCGGTTTAAAATCATTGCCCTACCCGCCGGAAGCCTTGTGGTGCGTCCTGCTGACGGCCGATCCCCAATCCACTGATTCGCCCTATGGCGATCCCTATTAC
>JBARZW010000499.1:0-3067 GCA_049650305.1 Promineifilaceae bacterium (SeqCode) | reverse complement strand
GACCAAGGTTTGGATCTTCGCCGAACAAGCCGGATCCTTGCATTAAAACTTCGGTCTCATCAGTAATAAAGTCGTCCCAGGCCGGTTCACCTTGGTAAGCCGGGTAGAAGAGCTCACCTTTGTCTGTAAACATTCGATCCTGGATGGCGTAGGCCTTCTCATAGGGCCAGGCGGGCAAATGCAATGGATTATCAACCAAGCCGGTGTCAAACTCGTCGCGGACGAAGTAGAAGCCTGCCAGGCCGGCGTAGACATTGAGCCGGGTGATGCCCAGGGCGTGGTCGTGATACCAGAGGTTGCCGGCAGGGACATTATTGTCATATCGGAACTTAGTGGTGAACCCACCGGGGACATTGTCCCATTGCGGTCCCACGGCCTGCTTCGGCCCGCTAGGACTGTAAAAGAACTCAGGGTTGCCGTCGAATTGATAGTCCGTGTGACCGCCGTGAAGATGAGTAATGATTGGCACGCCGTTCCTGGCAATCGTGTTTCGCTGATAACCCGGCAGACTGTAGCACCAGTGAAGCGTGGTATCGACTGGCAACATATACTGGACACCGTTCAAGGCGTTGGCCCAAATCACCTCAGTCTTGGCCGGTCCACTAGTGATCTGGAAAGTCCGGCCCGGCCAGGAAATAAATTTATCCTTCTGATCACCGTAGCCCCAAACTGGTGTTGATAATAGGTTCCCAGAAAGGTCGACAAGCCCGGTCTGCTGAACAGCCGTGCCGATTTTGATCTTATACTTACCCTTTCTATCAGGCTGATAAATAAATTCTGGCGCCAGAGCATCGGGGACGGGGTAGGCGAACTTGGGCTGCGCCGCGGGATCGCTCAGACCAAGCGCCTGAGCTTCCGCAAACACCCGCATATAGCCTATCTTGCTCGAGAGGACCAGTCCCGCAACCGTGCCCCCACCCAACTTCAGAAAATCTCTTCTCGTCGTCATCTCTTTCCCTCCTTCTTTGCTTTGCCTGTTCTGTGAAACAGACTAAATAACCAATATCGGCTTTTGGTGCTGTACTGGGTACTTCACCTATCTAAATCCCCTGGCTCTGGTGTCAATAGCAGGATGCGATCACTATCCCCGGATCGAGTGTTTTCCAAAGATAATGGAAGCGCTATTTTTACGGTCCAGATCAGAACGATAACAACGACTCCTAAGAACCAGAATCAGCTTCTCGCCAACCACCTTACAGACTAGCCGAAGCAGTAGTGCTATGCGGTTTGTATGAGTGAGGGTCGGAACAACATCTCTCCTTCCCGGCAAAGACTGGCAACAACCATTCACCAGACGAAAGCTCTCCAGGCGCCTCTTCAATAAGCACCTCTTATAGTACTCTATTCCTATAGCTTATAGATCGAGGATCGACCACATAGTGACGTTCATCACGCGAAAATTATGACAAAGATCATGTATTTTTGGGGGCTCTTAATCACCGGTGATGTAGATCCTGAGGGAGGCAGGCGGAGCGAAGATATGTACTCCCACCCACCAGCAAAGGACAGGTCTGAACCGTCCATTTTTCAGCACAGACCTGCCGGTGACTCCGCATCAGTATGCTACCTGGTAACTTCGCGGACGCTGAAGGCGGAGAGGGTGGGATTCGAACCCACGACCGAGTATTACCCCGATACACGATTTCCAATCGTGTAGAACATACGTTCTATACGATAAGGTATCGTATGTTCGGAATCAGGTGTGGAGTCCGAATAGTCTAGCCATCTCGCTTGCTTCGTCTTCGACTTCGTCGGACTCGGCCATGCTGGCTGCAGCACGGCTGACGTCGTCGATGTCGGGATGATGGTAGAATGCTATCGCAGTTGATGCTGTCTTCCAATCTTTGTGGTTGAGCATCATGGCGGCGATCTTGGGCCCATGCTTTCGCGTTATCAAATCGCCGAGGCGATGACGTAGCGCATGTGAAAGTATCGGCCTCGAGATCCCGGCCGCAATGGCTATCCGACGAAATGATTGGATGATGCCGGATCGGCTTAGCGGCCGATATCGTTTCTGTGGATCGTACTTGGTCTTGTTTCGAAAGGTCGAGGTAAATAAGCGGTCGACCTGGCAAGTGGGACGAAGCTGTATCCATCTCCTGATTGCCCAAGCCGTAATCTGACCGAAGTGTATGGTAGTCTCGCCGGTCTTGCCGATGCTTTGTACTCGAAAGATTCCGTATTGGTCTGGACCACGTTTTAGCGCGGTTAATGTGTCGCTAAGGCGTAGCTCGCGCAGTTCTCTCATGCGGGGACCGCTTCCTTTAGCCAAGAGCCAAATGGCAGCGTCTCGGATTTTCACCGGACGGTCGGTGTGTTCGAGCCAATGGATTGCGACGGCCGTACAGGCATTGACGTCTCCCTCGATAGGTAGTTTGTTCTTACGGCTGTGGTACTCGCCAATGCGAATGTGTGAAGCGGCATGTTTCTCACCACAACAGTAGCGAAGAAAGCTCTTCAAGGCCTGCCGATAGCCGGCCAGTGTCGCCTCAGCATAGCCCCTCTCTTGAAGTGCTCTGTGCCAGCTGTTCACGTCACCTGGTTTGAGCTCGTGTGGCTGTTTACGGCCGTACAGGAGCAGAAATCCTCGCAGACGTAGCCTGTAATTTCTCAGGCTGAATTTTGACTGGCCGGCGAGCTGATCCAGGAATTCCTCGAAGTGCTCGTTGAATTGCATTTTCGCCTCCCTCTTTAGTTTTTTGGCTCTGCGGATGTATCCGCACTGAATCGGGTGGCGATGGTTTCGGCCGTCGCTACCCATCTTACAAGATCCCCCACGAGGCGAGTAGTACATCATAAATATAGCACATATGTTCTATGGAGGTCACGTGAGTTTGCTGGATTTGGAACAGGCAGTTTTTCTGCGGGCTTTGAAGGGCGCGCCGGCCAGCATTGTCTTGGCGCTGGCGCTCACCGGGAGCAGTCTCAGTAACAGGGACCTGGAGCTCGCGACGGGTTATTCGGATAAGTCGATTTCTAGAGGGCTGGCATTGCTAGAGCTAAAAGGGATCGCTCAGAATAACGGCCGGTCGAATGGTTGGAGTGTTCGGTACGATTCTCAGCTTGG
>JBARZW010000498.1:0-7921 GCA_049650305.1 Promineifilaceae bacterium (SeqCode) | reverse complement strand
TGAAGCAATTCATCCGCGTGCCTTGGGATGTATACAAGGATGAACCCAACTGGGTCCCCTGGCTTTTCTACGAGAGACTGCAGTTCTTCGATAAAAAGAGAAACCCCTTCTTTGAGCACGCCGAAGCCGACTACTTCATCGCTCGACGGGATGGCAAGGCGGTTGGCACAGTAGCCGCTGTGCTCAATCACCGGCACAACGAGGTCCATGAAGAAAACATCGCTCATTTTGGTGTTTTCGAGCTGCACAATGACCCAGAAGTGGGCGCCGCCCTGTTGGAAACGGCCTGTAACTGGGCTCGTGACATGGGGACGGACAGGATCCTTGGTCCCGCGAACCTCTCCAGCACCGTGGAGTGGGGGATGCTGTTTGAAGGTTATGACAGCCCGCCTGTGGTGCTTATGCCCTACAACCCACCCTACTACAATGAAATCGTAGAGGCATCTGGCTTCGTGAAGGCCATGGATCTATATGCCTGGAATAACCATCTTTCTGAACTCGCGAAGCCAGGGGGGCTTCCGGATAAGCTAATCCGTATCGTCGGCAAGGTCGAGGATCGATACAAGCTGAATATCCGGACGCTCAACATGAAGGATTTTGATAACGAAGTCGAAATTGTAAAGATGGTTTACAACAGGGCCTGGGAGAAGAATTGGGGATTTGTTCCCTTAACAGATGCGGAGTTCGATAGCATTGTAAAAGAGTTGAAACCCATCCTGGATCCCCGGATTGTTTTTGTCGTAGAGGCGGATGGCGAGCCGGTCGGATTCTCGCTAGCTCTTCCCGATGTAAACCAGGTTCTTCATAAACTCCGTCCTGGCCCGACGGTGATCGGATCTTATATCGCCGCTGCCCGTATGGTGCTCAACAAGACAAAGACCAATCGGCTACGGGTATTCGCCCTTGGCGTTCTCGAGGAATACCGGGCTCGGGGAGTTGACGCCCTAATGTATTACGAAACGGCAAAGGCGGCCGTGCCCTGCGGCTATGAATGGGCCGAAGGCAGTTGGGTTCTCGAAAATAATGAAGCCGCGAACCGGGTGAGTGAGGTCATCGGATCGACGATATATAAACGATACCGGGTTTACGAGAAAGTGCTTTAGCGACAGAATGGCTTCAATCGAGGAGAGGTAGTATGGAGAAACAAATCATATCCACGAAGCACGCGCCTGCCGCCGTTGGACCCTATTCTCAAGGGGTGCGCGCTGGACATTTTCTATATACCGCCGGACAAATCGCGCTCGACCCAGCGACGGGAAAGATGGTCGAAGGTGATAGTGCTGCCCAAACCCGCCAGGTGATGGGAAATCTTCAAGCGATCTTAGAAGCAGCCGGCTCTTCCTTAGATAAGGTCGTAAAGACGACCGTATTCCTGCAGGACATGGACGACTTCGCCCAGATGAATGGCATTTATGGTCAATTCTTCGAAGGAGATCCGCCTGCTCGATCAACGGTGCAGGTAGCTGGGTTACCTCTTGGGGCGTTAGTCGAGATCGAGGCCATCGCCCTCATTCCGCATCAATGAGCGTTTCAACGAGGTAGACGAGTCGAGGGAAGGAGCCAGAGAAACCAGGGGATCGGGCATTGGTCTGGCGATCGTCAAGGAATTCGTCGAAGCGCATGGGGTAAAGTTTTCGCCAACCGCCAACCCGGTCAAGGCAGCACTTTCACCGTCCGCCTACCCCTCGGACTAACCAGCCCCAGCTAAAAAGAATAGCGGGGATTGGGGGATTATGGGATTTACCATGCGGTTGGCATGACTGCGAAATCCATATCACGCTACGTCTGATCCCCAGCCCCCCAGCCCCCGATCCCCAATCCCTGATCCCTATCCCCCAACAAACCCCTCCGGATCAGTCAGAAACTCAAGGATCCAGCGCTGATATTCGGGATAGAGGGAGATGTCGTTGTGCCCGGCCGGACCGATCTCGCGCATCGCCTTGGGTCCATTTAGGGCTTGGAACAACCGCCGTCCTTGCTCAGGCGGCACGAGGCTATCGCGACCGCCATGAAGCACCAACGCCGGACAGCTTATTTCAGGCGCTCGCTCGAGGGACTCGAAGAGCTTAGGTATGGTCCCTGGGGGCGCCCAGGGCACATTTCGGGCGACGACCTCGCGCATCGAGGTGAAGGCGCTATCGAGCACCAAGCTCACTGGCTGCTTCCTGGCAGCCAGATGGCAAGCGACCGCGCTACCCAATGACTTTCCAAGGATCGAAGCCGGTACTCCCTCTTTGAGGGCTCGTTTTTCCAGCCAGGACCAGACCGCCTCGCCATCCTGGTACAATCCTTCTTCCGACGGCGAACCCTGGCTCCGGCCGTATCCGCGGTAATCGAAAATGAGGACAGATACGCCGGCTTCTACAAAGGGCGGCGCGGCGTGCACCCAGTCGCGGATATCACCGGCATTTCCGTGGCAATACAGAAGGGCATGGGTTGGCTCCATCGCCGGCAGGTACCAGCCAGAAAGGACAAGGCCATCGGCCGTCTCGGGCGATACCTCCTCGTACTCCAGGCCAAGGGCGGCGGGAGAAAATCCTGGCCGGGCGAAGGTGGCATCCGGCCGGTAGACGAATTGGTTAATTATCGGGAGCATCAACACAAATAATACCAGATTCTAGGAATTTGATGCCGCCTGTCGAAGAGTCGCCTAACAATGGAATGAGTGGTTATTACCGAGAGCCCCGGCCTGCATCTTACTTTGTTCATTCCATAGGAATGAAACAATCACCGTCCTGACACCTCGCATGATACTTATTGCAACGAATTCCGGCTGATCCTCGTATAGACTTTTGAGAGAACCTAAATAAACACAAAAGCGAGATTGGCGTTGATCCGGCGGCCTGGACCGAAAGCGGTCAAAAGGCAACATCCGGACACCCACTAAATATCGATACCAGGAGTTCTCTCTTCAATAAGGATCCGCCGGCTGCGCCGACTACCAAGAAGCTTCAATGCCTCTATGCAGCCGGCGGATTAAATTGTGTTCCCAGCGTGTTTCCACTTTGCTCCATCCTCCCGCAGTCAAGTCCCGAATTCGTGCGACGACAGATCAGCAGCGAAGTGTTTAAGCCACCAACCAGTGCAGCACACCTGCCAGGTACATCGCGCTGGATTATCCACCGTAATCATGTAACTGTGTTCAGACCAACGTGTCACCCTGCCCCTTGCCCCGTTCCCCTTTCCGCCTTGATCGCGTCCAGCCATGCCGGACATTTGAAAAGGTCTACCTCAATGTCTCCGGCCCTGTATAGATCTGCCGCAGCGTGAGAGTAATTAACAGAAAACAGCATTCCTGAAACCCAACCTCATTTTGGCGGCAGAGAGAGGGCGAATGACACTCCATCGTCCACCCAACCTTCTAAATCCTTGTCGTCCTCATATCCAGGCGGGGCCACCATAACCCAGCCTTTCATGGGACGGCCGGTGAAATCAAACGGCCGGGCATGTGGCCTGATTACGGCCTCCTCGTACTGTTCCGGTCCGACGCGCACGATTAGATCGTCCTTGTTTACGCCACAGGCCATGTTGCCAAGAAGCATAAAGCCGACGCCGCCAAACATCTTCTTCTCTACCAACTCAGGTCGATCGCCTAGCGCAACCCGAATTCTCTCTGCCAATCCCTCATCGTACGTCATGCAAACCTCCTGAATTATTTTGATTTGTAGTTGTGACTGAGGATCGCCCTATCTAATGCCGCAATACCTCCTTCTTCCTATTCTACGGAGTTTTTGGACTGGGGCATGCTTCCTGCCCTCCAATGACAACTAGAATTACTCACTCATATTGACTCGTTGGCGTTGACCGACTCTTTCTATCAAATCGTCCTAGCTCTATGTGCTAAGCTATGATAGACCCGTCCATGATCAGTATTACAATTGAGCCTCGTCCATGCAATAGAGCCTATTGGTACGATGGTTCATTTATGCACCCAAATAGGCGCGCGTCTCTGGTTGTGATACTTTCATCGCATGCAATATAATACCTATCAACAGATGTTAACTTCTCACTAATAAGGCGAACCAAGATTTAATGAATAAGAGATTCCTTTGGCAGGCGACTCGAGGCCTACTTTTCATCTTTCTTGCTGGCATTCTTCTCATTCCATCTGCGGTCGATGCTCAGGATGAAGGAGAGGTGCAAGAGATTTTTGGGAAAGTCGATCCTGATGCTGGTCTGATATATCGGATCGATGGACTTGCAGAAGGCGATAGACTATTCATCTTTGCCGACCGGACCTCGGGAAATCTGGATCCGATGGTGGCCATCACACCTGTCGGTCCGTCAGCAGATGAACTTCGCGACCTTTTTCAATCAGATTTGGAACGGGCTGTTGCCGGGGGTGAGGATCCCCTCGTCGCTATTCCCAGGATCGTCGACGAACTTTTCGTGGCTTGGGATGATGATAGTGGTGATGGCTACGCCTCCCTTCTTGAATTCACTGTCCCGGAAGATGGCGATTATCAACTCGTGTTGATCAGTTCGCTGACCGTTGACACATTTGGCGAGTTCCGGCTCCTCATAGGTTTGAACCAGCCTGATGTATTGACGGGAGAAGCTGAATCGACTGGCGACATTATCGCAGTGCTTGACCATGATGGTTCCCAAGTAGGGGAGGCGGTACAGGAAGTAGTCGGATCACTAACCGCCAATAACGACTCAACGTTTTATACACTCAGGAATTTCCTTCCTGGAGATACTCTATACGTCTTCATCGAAGCCGTATCTGGCGACCTGATTCCTACGATATTTCTGAGCGATTTTGGTAGTAAGCCGATTCGCAGCGCTAGTTTCTCTGACAACGAGAATAATGCTGCGTTCGAATATACGTTCGATGAGGAAGCCAGTAACTTCCAGATAGAAATAGAGGCTTGCTGTGATGATGGCCAAAAAACCGAGGGGGAATACCGGCTCTTGGTGGGCGCCAATGTACCCGGCGTGCTGTCCGGTGAACCGGAATCTGAAGGCCAACCTGTCCTGCTCGAGCCGCTATTGGCTCGCGTAGGGGTTCAGATGCAGCAAATCACAAACGTCGATCAAAAAGCGGAAAACTTTAGGGTAGTCGCAACCTTGCAGATGCAGTGGCATGATCCAGCATTGGCGTTCAGTCCGGATACGTGCGACTGTAATTTTAAGGTTTTCAACGGGACTGATTTTGCCGACTTCGTTCTCGCCAACGATCTTGTTTGGCCCGAATTCACCTTGTTCAACCAGCAGGATAACCGTTGGATCCAAAACCAATATGCAGTTGTTAGACCATCGGGTGACGCCACTTATTTCGAGCGTTTCACCGCTACACTTCAAGCGCCCGACTTTGACTTTAGGAGATTCCCTTTTGACAAACAGGTTTTTTACATTCGCATTGACTCCCTCTACCCTGAGGAATATGTCGTCTTTTCTGAGCTTGAAGATTATAGTGTAATCGGCGATCAACTTGGCGAAGAGGAATGGACCGTAACTGAATTCGGCACAGAGCTAACCAGCGAAGAAGCGAGATCTCGTTTCTCATTTCGCTTTTCAGCAGAACGCCAGCTGAATTTCTACATCTTCCGCATATTGCTACCTATATTGATAATCATCGTCGTCTCTTGGACAACCTTCTTTCTCAAGGATTACGGAAAGCGGGTCGACGTAGCGGGTGCAAATCTCCTCTTATTCATCGCCTTCAACTTTACCATTTCCGACGAACTCCCTCGTCTGGGATATTTAACCTTCTTGGACACCATCCTGATTACAACCTTTGTTATCACAGGCTTAGTACTAATTCTCAATGTGATATTGAAACGGCTCGAAATCAGTGGAAGGGAAGAATTAGCCCAGCGCTTGGACCGGTTTATGGTGTGGATCTATCCAATTTCGTTCGTTTTGGGCATGGTTACAGTGACAATTTTCTTCACTTAAGTTGAAGGGCTTCGGCCTTATCCGGAAGTCTCCAAATCAACCTGCGTTGATGTCATTCTTCTCGTAAGGGCCACTGTTTCCGCGACCAAAGTATCTATTTTCTTTTTGCCACGATCATTTGCATAGGAGAGGGCGAGCCAGAATTACTGATGGGTCGCTAGGGTATCTGGAAGTATCAGAAACGGGACTGGAAGGGGAAGAGTCTAGCCGGCTGAAGAATCGGAACGGACGGCCGTATCCTCGAGGCCTATCTTGAAGGGGCCAACTCTAATTTCTGAAAAATCTCTCCAGGGAACGGGAGCATGGGGTGGCAGTACCTGCTCATGCATAAAGGTTCCATTCGTGCTGCGAAGGTCGACAACTTCGGGACCTGAGCTGGTTAGCCGGATCCGGCAGTGATGGTTCGAGACATGCGGGTGCTCGAGAACCATGTCACAGTCAAGGGCCCTACCGATGGTCATTGGATTGTTGACTTCCAAGGGTAGCCGGCTAGGGACGCCGTTAGGGCAGCTTAGTTTTAATCCGCCCTGAATCTTTGTGATTGTGACCCCTATTGCCGGTTCCTCAGTCGGCGATGGAACATCAAGGAGCTCCCTATCGCTTCTGAGGGCAAGAGTAAAGGGGCCTAACTGGACTTCGGTACCTACCAACCACTCGTAGAAAGCATTGGCATCAAGCTGACGGCCGTCTAGAAACGTACCGTTTGCGCTGCCTAGATCTCGTACAAGGACCCGTCCATCTTTGAAAATAATTTCGCAGTGACGCCTGGACACGAAGCGTTGACCAGGTCGATCCAAGACGATGCTTGAATCCGGAAGCCGTCCAACAATGATGGGTTTATTACTGATCGGATAGACCGTTTCTTCCCAGGAATCCATAAAGGCTACCTGGAGAAAATAGCGCTCATCGCTCTCTTCCTTGGTTCTTAGCGGCGGCGTGGTTATAGCGTCCTTCGTGCCTGTCTTGACTTCTTCTTTCGGAACAGTACCAACGATCCTGCGCTGCAGCTCGCGATTAGGCTCCTCCCCATCCTGGCCCAGCAATACCAGCAATTCCTGCAAGGCATCGATCGCTTCCGCCGCTGATGCCATGCGTTGTGATATCTGAGGGACAAGCATACTCTGGATGAGTTCGTCTAGTTCTCGGGGTGTATCCGACTTATGCGCCGTTGGTGTTGGCGTCTCTCCCAAACCGTGGTATTTCGCCGCGTCGAAGAGATTACGTATCGGATAGGGCCGCCTTCCAGTGACCGTCTCGTATAACAGCACGCCAAGAGCGTAGATATCAGTCCGCCCGTCGACCTCCTCGCCTGCGCACTGTTCGGGAGACATATAAGCCGGTGTGCCTACACTTATCCCTTTCTGCGTTTCAAGAATGCTACCTTGGCCAAGTTTTACGAGGCCAAAGTCAGTGACGATCACTCGATAGGGGCGATTCGGTCTGACGCTATGTGTGAGCAGGATGTTGTCGGGTTTTAAGTCGCGGTGAAGTACGTCCGCGGCATGAGCATATACCAATACATCGGCGATTTGCCAGCTGATCTGAACAGCATCCCAGAGCGGTATTCCCTGTTTATTCTCTTTTACCAGCTGGCGTAGACTTGGCCCCTCAATATAGTCCATCATCAGATAGTAACTATCGTGGAAAGTGCCGAAATTGATTACATCAACGATGTTGGGGTGACCCAACCTAGCCGCCGTTCGAGCCTCCTGGAGAAATCGTTCGTAGAAGCCCGGCTGCTTCGCTAACTTGGGTCGCATGATCTTAACAGCGGCATATAGCTCAAGATCCGGATGGTAGGCTCGATATACTATGCCCATGCCCCCCTTGCCAATCAGGTCCTGGATCTCGAAATTGTTGATCACCTGACCGATGAATTCGTCGGTCGTATCCTTAGCCATGTTGAAAGGTCTTATACCTCGTTATGTACACGCGAATACTTCGCTGAAAGTATACCCTTCTCAGCCATCTTGAGAAAGTCAGCGACTTAGTTCCAATTGAGTCGCTTTTCCGGCCGAAG
>JBARZW010000497.1:0-10803 GCA_049650305.1 Promineifilaceae bacterium (SeqCode) | reverse complement strand
AATAGCCGGATCGGTGAGGCATTCCAAAAAAGCGATCAGTTGGACTATCTCGGCATCTGATAGCTGTTTCAGCCGGCCGAGAATCGGATCGAGATTCGCCAACATTCGAGCATACATCTGTTCATCGTTCTGATAAGCGTCGATTAGTTCAGGTGGAAGATGGTATTTCGGATCATAGCGGGCGAGAGATTTAGCCGGTTCGAGATGATGCCTGATAACTGCTTCCAGTGTGCTATACGCTCCATCGTGCATCCATGGACCTGTCTGGGCAACATTGAGCAAGGTGGGAGTACGAAACGCGACAAAATCGCTCTCGTCTTCTGTCACCCCCATCCTACCCGCATCCCAGGGAGCAGCAGCGCCCTTTCCCGGTCCAATCTGCGGTGTGGCCAACACATGGTGAAGCTGATCTGTCAGCAGCGGACCTGAATGACACTCCGCGCAGCCCGCTTGATCGTAGAAAAGCAGAGCGCCTTCTTTCATTCCCTCACTCATCGCGTCATTGTCACCGCGCAGGTAACGATCCCACGGACTATCATTCAGTGAGAAGGCATCTATTTCAAAAGCGGCGATGGCATTGGCAGAATGCTGAAAGCCTATGTCTTCCAGAGCCACATTAGGATAGGCAGCATTGAAAAGCCCGACATACTCAGGGTAGGCCAGCAGTCGTCTTGTTATACTTTCCCACATTGCTGAGAGATCTTCATCGCCGATAAGTGCGAGCTCATTCTGTATACCCGCCACTCCTAAGCCATCATCATGACCTCTCATTTCGTCCACTGAAGTAACTGGAAACATAGCCTGGGCGGCAAGAACACTGTCCAGTCCATTTGGCAGAAGGTTTCCGGCCGGCGTCGTAAATGCGCCATTGTCATCGACGGCAACTCTGCTGTCCCAAAACATACTCTCCCACTCCATCGCCCCGCGGTTAAATACATCGGGGGAATTGCGGGGGATGAAGCCGCGACCAAGGCCCAGCGTACGTTCTTGCCCCAAACCCACTCCTTGTGTGCCAATAGGTAATGGTATCCCATCGCCAGATGCAAGTGTTGGATGATGGCAGGTAGCGCAAGCGATGTCGCGGTTTCCGCTGAGAATCTTATCGAAGAACAGGACCTGGCCCAGATCGACCAATTGTGGATCAGGAGTCGGCACTGGATCAAGACGGACTATGCCTTGCTTGTCAATGAGGGAACGTAGCTGTTCGTCAAGGTCTGACGGCGCCTCATTTAGACCATTCTCAGAAAGGTTTGTTCGCGACGTGATTTGGCTCAATTCACGTTCTCCACATGCAGTGGCGAAAAGACCAAGAAGTACAATAAGTGCAAAGATAAATATCCGATACATGGCAAACCTTCAATCTAAGGGTGGTAACAAGATTATCGACCTAATCGCCCCTTAGGCCATTCATGATGATAGGAGGCCGGTCGATGTCGCCGGCCTCCCGTCATACGAGTGCAAGGATTAGATGTAAGCGGTGACTAGCCGCCGTTTGGCGCATGAGGTGACATCTGGATAGTCGAGCATTCACCGAAGTCATCCGGTAGGTCATCTGATCCTAATGCGAAGCCGTCTGGGAAAGCTTGGAATACCTCACATCCACCACTGTACGTGCTGATCTGTTCTT
The DNA here is from genome assembly GCA_049650305.1 of Promineifilaceae bacterium (SeqCode). Lineage (GTDB taxonomy): Bacteria > Chloroflexota > Anaerolineae > Promineifilales > Promineifilaceae > UBA11865. Next base: position 9,176 of record JBARZW010000497.1, on the reverse strand, counting down.
TAAGCGCCTGGCCCGTTAGAGCGGGTTCATGGCTATGAAGAGCCAGAACCACCAGAGCCCCCGGACGACTCCTCTAGCACGATTCCGCAATCCTGAGTGTCTGGAGCGAGGTAGAGAGCTGGATCTTTGGGAAACAGCCGATCAGTTGCTATCAGAATTAACCAGGTGATTTCTTGCCTAATCGATGATTCGTTCTAAGTAAAAATCGAATCAACCGGCCGACCTATGCAAAAGACGATGTTCGACTCGGCGACACTTGGGCGAAATATTGCGCAATCCCAAGTCGCAAAAGCTCTATCGAATTCCCTGGTAAGGACACAGCAATTAATGGTGAAGTTACACCCGGAACCAGCCCTTATCAGGCAGTTGTTAGGTTGAGGTTATGGTTGAAGCCGAAGGTGCTTAGCTTGGACTAGTTGCCCGCCGGCTGTTGAGGATCAAACCTGCCCCAAGGGCTAACAGAAACGCACCTACGGCCGACGCGGCGATGAGCGTGGGCGCCACACCTGCTCCGGACTCTGGTAAAACAGGTGGGCTGGTCCCACCACCGGATGCGGGAGCCTGGGTGATGCAGAAATCCACTCCTGATACTGTCGGTTGGGTGTCAGTCAAAGTCACTTCTCGCGTCTGCTGCGAAGTTACCCTCCAGCCTGTTGGTGGTTTCACAGTAACCTGCCATGTCCCGAGGGTAATCGAGACGACGCCATAAGAACCATCAACGCCCGACATCAGCGGAATAGTCACTCCGCTACCCGTGTAGACAAACTCAACCGGGACTCCCGATTGTCCGGGTTCACCCGTGCCAACGCAGAATCCGTCGCCATTTAGATCGTTGTAGACGATCCCTCGAATCGATCCATTGTTGCTCTGGGCATTGGCCGACAGAGCCGGTGAGATGAGTAATACAACTGTTATCGCCAACAATGAGAGAAAAATCTTTCGCCACATCTTCAAAATACCTCCTTTGAAGCTACTACCACGTGTCATGTGCCAACCTCGTCAATTGGCTGAGCGACAACCACAAGACGATGAGAGTTGGTAGAATTTGGCCAACAGGTGATGATCGTCAGGCGTTCATCACTTGTCGGGAGCATCCAACGAGCGTTCCAGTGCCGCTCCTTCAGCGACTGCCCATCTTCTTCGAAAAGCACTCGCTGGGTTACTTGGTATTCGTAGCTCTGGTTGTCATCATAGAGGATCAGCCGATCCCCCAGCTCTAGGTCAACCAGGTTTTGGAACACGGCGCCATGAATATTATTGTGGCCGTTTAGCACAGTGTTTCCAGGGGTATGCAGGGGTGCGCTTGTTTGGTGCCACCCGACCGCGTATTCATTGGGGACAGCCCACTGCAAAAACTGTCCTTCATCCTCACCTTGTGAGCTTAAACCAACCGCCATGATCGGCGCTTCTACCCCAAGAGCAGGAATCGAGATTCGTTTGGGCTGGGATGTACTAGTCTCTTCGGGCTCACTACCAATTTGACCGATCGCGGCGACCAGCAGTTCATTTTGCTTGCTACCTGGAAGGTTCTCAGACGCCAACTTGGAACTAAGGCCCGCGTCGACGGGAAGGATTCTTGGTATCCTGGCCTTGTCTTCGGTAGTAGTGTTGCTGGCCGCTTGAACGTGTCCTGGCCTGGCGATCAGCGGCTGATCCTGAGCGACAAGGTTAGGTTGTGATGTGCCAAATACATCACTGTCGGGGCCGTCAGTTCGCCTGAATTCTCCCGGTATTTCTGGGGGAACATACAGGGTCAGGAACACCGCGATCAGGACGAACAGGCCCGTGCAGAGCAAGATGGCTCCAAAGACGGTCTCTGCTCTTCTGAACTTTCTCATCGACATTTGATCCTGATTTTACGGTCCTTTGGATGTGTTGGCTATATGTAGATGGTCCTTATCTTATCATGAAAACGCGACGATCTGCGAGACGATCTCGAAAAATGAGCCAGCCGCGATCGGAATTAACGCTGTCTAAACTTGGTCAGAAGCAAACTGCTCCTCAAATGGCTCCGCTCATCAGTACCAGCTTTCGCTCATCCGTGGAACAGGGGCGATAGACATATCCCAACCTCGTTCGGCTGAGATCGTAGAATCGACACTCTCCGTTACCTCAAACGTCGCCTGCCAGACATTATTAAAGAGCGATTTCCTCGACTCTTGATTCATTTGGTTTTCTTGCACGAGTCGGAAAACTCGCCTATACAATTGGTCCATAACAGGGCTAGGGTGCTGCCAAGGGTAATACAAAGCAGAATGGTCGAAAGGTTCGACTAGCTTCTCCACTTCCGAGAGCTCGAGAAGGCGCGAGCCAGCCGGCAGAAGTAGTCTTATAGCGTATTGGACCGGCGCTACATACCCAACCAGGTCCAGATCACGGATGACCTTGAGCATCTCAAGATAACCGGTAGGAGTAGTCCATGGGGTAAAGGCGACAAAGGTCGGATTGAGGACTAAACCCAACTCGCGTAGTCTGGTCGTAGCCTTCTCAAATCCCGCTCTCGTGTGTCCTTTCTCGAGGATGGTCAGGATTTCATCGTTCACAGATTCGACCGCGCTGGTGAGAAAAACGCAGCCTGTATCGCGTAACTTAGGCAGAAGATGATCGTATTTCAGAAGGTGCTCGATCTTAACCGTTAGGTCATATGTAAGATCGGGAAACTCGGCATGTAGAGCCTCAACGATGGGCATCGTGTGTCCCGGACCGTTCAAAAAATCGGGGTCTCCGAAGGTGATGTGCTGGGCGCCGGACTCCACTTGCTGGCGAATATCGGCCATGACGATATCGTACTGGACGATGCGGAACCGGCCGTTGTAGATAGGCACAATTGGACAATGCCGGCACGTATGTTTGCAGCCACGAGAAGTTTCAGTGTAACCCGCCGTGCGTATTCGTCCGTCAGGAAGCAACAAATGGGCGTAGGCTTCCAGACCGGGCAAGGATGTTCTATCCGGAACTCGGAATTGCTGTCTCTCTAAGGAGACGATCGCTTCATCCTGCTTGAAATTCCGCTGGTCGGCAGAGGTCAGTTGGTGATAGAGATCCACCAATCCTTTCTCGAACTCGCCACCAATGATGGTGTTTACACCTAGTTGACGAAGGTAAGTCTCATTTGTAGGGGCATATAAACCGTAGCAGCACAGGTGGGCATGGGAGTTGATTTGTTTTAAACGTGGGATGAGTTCGGCCGCCAACCGGGTGGCTGTGTGCATGGGCAGGTAGATCGCGATCAGGTCGACTTGAAGGACGCGATCGTTTTCCAATGATTCTACAGCCAGGTCTACACAGACAACCTCCGCCCCCGCTTCCTTGAGCCAGGCAGCAGGAGAGGCCAGCCCAAAAGGCTGGTGCCCAAGTTCATAGGTTGAGATAAGTATGACCTTAGCCATGATTCGTAGTCAGCGCTCAGGCAAGTTGGAACGGGAAATGAGGCAGGTTAGATCGCAATTTAATCAAATGCCAATCCTTGAATCCGCGTTCTATTTCTCGAGATCGGAATAACAGAATTACGTCGGAGTGGGTCAGACTCATACGTCACACGTCCTGTGGAACACCGGGAATTAGCTCGGCCGCTTCATCGGTTAGATGATCGTGGGCATTCCAGCTTACGAGCCTGCCTTGAAGCCGGTCACCTTGTCGGTTGAGCTCGATCTTGGCCACGGCGCAATTATCCCAGAGGGAGTTACGCAACCAATTAATATCGAGCTCAGGACAAAGATCTTTCAAGGTCGTAGTCATGATACCTCCATGTCCCACGACAATGATATCTTGACCCTCAGCTTCCTTGGTTATCTCCAGCAAACCGGTCTCGAGCCTGGTCCAGAGATCGCGGTAATTTTCACCCCCAGGAAAAGTGGATTCGTTTACGCCGTCATACCAATCATTCACAACCTGTTGGTAGAAGGACCAGTCGGCCGCCGTCGCCGGGCTATCTTCTAAAGATCCGACATCGATCTCCCTGAAATTCTCCATCACGATTACACCTAGGCCAAGCCGATCGGCGATGATCGCGGCCGTCTCGGCCGCACGTTTGAGGGGCGAACTAAAGACAGAATGCCTCACCCACCGATCCTGGCTGATACCCAACTCCTCGAAATAAGTAGCTGTCTGGCGTGCTTGCAGTATGCCCTTCGCGGTCAGAGATTGGTCGACTATTCTAGAGGAAAATACCTTGCTTATATTTGCCGGGTTTTCACCATGACGAACCAGGTATAGATGCTTTGTCAGGAAATCGTTCATAAGAATTGATCATTATTAATACGGAGGCGTTTATATGCCAGGGCAAGGATAATCGATCGTACTCGATAGAGGGCTATAACGCCAGCATTCAACGCCCGAAATAGATTGACTCGAAGTCGAACAGTATGACCTTAGCAAAACCAGGACCACAACAACCTAACGCACGGGGAATGTTTACCCAGTGTGAAAATAATCGTTGCAACCCGGTCAAGTAAATTGTATTATGTGGCAACGATGATATGCAGTTCGCAGACACCCTACCGGCGCCTTACCGCGCCAAAGCCAACTTGTTGGAGGGCTTCACAATGAACCGGCGAATTTTATTAATCCTTTTTGTACTTCTGATTATCGGGCTGAGCGCGGGGACAGCGGCCGCTCAGAACAGCTACTCACTGTGGTTTATCAAATACTGGGACAACCCAAACCTGGAAGGTACTCCCGTAGCGACATCCAGCACCGGGGAGATCAATTACGACTGGGGCAGCGGCTCGCCCTCGTCCAGCGTACCCTCTGATCACTGGTCGGGACAATGGACCTCCTATGTCGACTTCAGCCCTGGCACCTACCGGATAGTTACCGAAAGCGATGACGGCGTCGGTGTATTCCTGGGTGATAAAAACGTGATCTATGATTGGAATAAACATCCTCCAACGATAAACGAGGTGACGGTCTCTCTTCACGGTGGGTCTTATTCCATGGCGGTTTCCTACTTCGAGGATGTCGGCCGGTCGCTGCTAAAGGTGGCCTGGGAGCGAATCGGTCCACCAAAACCCGGCACGGCTGACGTCACGGTTATTACCAGCGGACCACCTCCGGCACCTCCACCACCGGCTCCACCGTCTCAGAGCTCCTGGACAGCTAACTATTGGAATAACACGGATTTATCCGGAAACGCGGTGCTTGCCAGAAACGAGGCGGCGATCAATTACGAATGGGGCTATGGATCGCCAGCATTGGGCACTGTTGCCAACGATCATTTCTCAGCCCGTTGGTCTCGCAACGTATACTTCGGCGCCGGCTCCTACCGTTTCACAACCCAAAGTGACGATGGGATTAGGTTATCCGTCGGCGGAAATCGGATTATAGACAACTGGACAGTTCATGAATTGCAGACCAATACGGCCGATGCCGATCTCAACGCGGGCACCTATACCATCGTGGTCGAGTATTTCGAGAACACCGAATTAGCGACGGCCAAGTTTTGGTGGGAGAGCACCTCCGGCGGCGGAACCGCACCACCATCTGGCGTCTCGGCTACCACCACAGCTTATTGGTTGAACTTTAGGGCTGGACCTAGCACTAGTTACGACATTTTGGATGTTCTTCCAAAAGGAACGACCGTACCGGTAATCGGTCGTACATCTACAAGTCGCTGGATCCAGGTGGACTATATGGGCGTTCCTGGATGGATATCGAGGTACTACACGACGGTCCAGGGTGATCTGAATTCAGTGCCGGTGACTGGGTAAACGCGTTGATTACAGATAAATAGTCATAGAACGTCTATATCTGTTCTTGCCCTCTGAACGTAGGTCCAAATACGTGACCTTCCTTCGCTGCCGCCATAACGCGCGACTTGGGACACTTGTCGATGAGTATCATGAACGCGGACCCAAGAGTTAATCAATGGCAGCAACCAACCGGCGGATCCTGTGGTCGAAATCGTAAATTTTCTCGGACGGCAACAACGGCTACCTGATTGATGGGAAAGAAACTTTGCCTCGGCATCGCGACTGCAACGGCTGGCCTCGCCATTTTATACAGGTTGGGAACAAGACGAGGGGCAACTTTTGACGAGGTCCGAAGGACCCTTCCCGGCGACAGCCTGATTCCCGACCCCTCAGTCGTGACTACCCACGCAGTCACCATCCACGCGCCAGCAGGAACAATCTGGCCCTGGCTAATGCAAGTCGGCTACCATCGCGGTGGCTGGTATACCGATTCCAAAATCGATGAGTTTTCCTTCGATTACTTCTTCAAGATAATTGCCGCGAAAGACAAAAAGCCAGTGCGCCGGCCGAGCGCCGACCGGATCTTGCCTCAATTTCAAGACCTACAGATAGGCGATGAAGTGCCTGATGGTCCGCCCGGAACCGTCTACTACACCGTCAGGATGATGGAAACTAACCGGCATTTGGTCTTCTATTCAGATACCTATGACAGAGTCATCATTCCTGGGTTCGTGCGTGGCGATGGTTCAGATCCCATCATTGATAACACATGGGCTTTTGTCCTTGCCGAAGTCGATTCAGAGACGACGCGATTCATTGTCAGGACCAGGATTCGAGTGAAATACAAGCTGGTAGGCCTGTTTTTTTGGCCATTCCTGATGCTGGGTGAATCGATTTTCCCCATACTCATGTTGAATGGATTCAAGCGACGGGCTGAACAGGCGACCCTTACCAGCCTGGATCAAGATGCAGAAAAACCGCAAGACACCGATTGACGCGACAACGCCCGAGTAAATCCCGCTGATTTTGGCGTTATTTCCTACATGGAGGGTCATATTCTTCCTGGTGATTATTGGAGATTACTGGTTATTCGACGACAATCTTTGTCATCGGAGTTGTCTCTAGAGGTGCTGTTTGGATTATTACGCAGCCGCTAATGGCATTGTCGCCGGGATCTGCCTTGGTTTTGGCATCATCTTTCTGTTTGTTGGACTCCGGCGAAAGAACAACAAACGGCTGAATTTGCTCTTTGCTCTCTTCGCCCTGGCTTACGCCGCTACCCTCTTCAACGGCATCCGCTTTCACAACGCCACATCGGTCGAGCAATATGTCGGGCTAGCACGGTGGGATGCCATCCCAGTCGTCCTGGCATTCACGGCGCTCATTTGGTATGTGGCGGAATATACCAAAGTCCGGCCGCGCATTTTCTTGTGGGGCCTGACGGCCCTGTTCATCGTTACTGGACTTGCCCAGATCGTTCGCGTCAACCTACTCTACGAAGAAATCCTGGGCCTGAACATGGTCATGATGCCCTGGCGTGAACAGGTTGCCTACCTCGAGGCGACCGATAGCATCTGGTCACTCCTTTTCCTTGGTGCTCAATTGGCTGTCCTGGTCTTTATGGTCTACGCCTGCATCCGGCAGTACCTGCGCGGGGAGCGGAGAGAAGCGCTGATCCTGAGCATAGGCGCCCTCTGGTTTGTGGCGACGATAGCGGCAGAGCTCCTGGGCCAGGCAGGATTGATAACTCCCGTCTTTTATGGCGAGTTCGGCTTTCTGGGCTTTGTTGTGGCGATAAGCCTTCAGATGTCTAGTGAGATCATTGAAACTGAAGAGCAGTTGGCCGATTACCGCCTTAATTTGGAGAATTTGGTCAACGAACGAACATCTGAATTAGAGGAATCGCAATCGAAGCTGCTCCAACAAACCCAAGAGCAGGCGACCATCGAGGAACGCAGCCGTCTCGCCCGCGACCTGCACGACGCCGTGACCCAGACTATTTACTCGGCCGCGCTCATCTCCGAAGCGTTACCCCAGGTATGGGAAAAGAACCCGAGCGAAGGCCTGCGCAACCTGACCAAGCTTCGCCAGCTGGTCCGGGGAGCGCTGGCCGAAATGCGATCTCTGCTATTCGAGCTACGCCCATCTTCGTTAGAAGCGGCCGATTTGGGAACACTCTTGCGTCAACTGGGTGATTCATTAACAGGACGCACACAAATACCGGTCACGGTCGATATTCAGCTGGAAGACGATCTTCCGCCGGAAGTTAAGGTCGCCTATTACCGGATCTCCCAGGAAGCTCTCAATAATATCGAGAAACACGCCCGGGCCGACAGCGTCGAAGTTGCGTTGCATCGATCATCGGGCCAAGTCATGCTCACCGTTCAGGATAATGGCCGCGGATTTGATCCGGATGCGCTGCCGGCCGATCGAATGGGGAGGCTCTCAATGGAGGAGAGGGCCGCCGGAATCGGCGCGCATTTGGATATTGACAGCCGTCCAGGGTATGGAACCGTTGTTAAGTTGACCTGGGTGCGAGATGAAGCAGAATAACTGTTAATTGTGAATGGTTAATTATGGACAGAGGTTTGGAGGGGTGTGTTGGCCAAAGGTGATGATATTGAGGAGAGGTTAGTAGAATTTGCTGTCAGAATTATCAAACTTTGTCACAACTTACCTAAATCGAGAACCGGCAATCATCTTTCTGGACAGCTTGTTCGTTCAGGTACGTCACCCGCAGCACACTACGCTGAAGCACGAGGAGCCGAGAGTAACCGAGACTTCATTCACAAGCTTCGATTATGTCTGAAGGAGCTCAACGAGTCCAGAATATGGCTAACCATTATTTCTCGAAGTGAAATGTTGCCCAAAGCAAGACTAACTGAGATCCTCTAAGAAAACGATGAACTTTGTAGAATCATTAACACCAGCATCAAAACCGCTATGAAGAAGAGCTCGAAGTAACAGTTTGTTAGGTCGAGAATAGCGTTCAATATTAACCATTCGCAATTCGCAATTAGCTGAGTAAACCAAACTTATGTCCAACTCTCCAACTCTCTCCCCAATCAGGGTCATGATCGTCGACGATCATCTGATGGTCCGCGATGGACTGAGGACCTTTTTATCTCTATACGATGACCTGGAGGTCGTTGGCGAGGCAAGCGATGGCCAAGAGGCCGTAATCCTCTGTTCTCAAGTGCCAACGGATGTCATTCTTATGGACGTGGTGATGTCCGGCGTCGATGGTCCCACAGCCACCGCCCGAATCCGGGAGGAGCATCCACACATCCAGATCATCGCTCTATCCACGTTTAGCGAGCAGGAGTTGGTCCAGCGGGCCATTCAGGCTGGGGCCGTCGGCTACCTGCTGAAAGATGTCCATGCTGATAAGCTGGCCGAAGCGATTCGGGATGCCTACCATGGGCACTCTACCCTTGATGCGGCCGCGGCCCAGGCTCTCGTCCAGGCGGCCACTAAACCACCTCA
>JBARZW010000496.1:0-1955 GCA_049650305.1 Promineifilaceae bacterium (SeqCode) | reverse complement strand
CCGCAATAACAGGGTATTTGCTTGAGAATCTCAGGATTGGCGACGGCAAACTGGTATGCCTGCTGCACGGTAACCGGAGCTTGCTGCACTTCGGTCGGCATTTCGGTCAAAGGAGCCATGGCGAAATCGTGGTTTGCCGCCCCTGCATTACCCTCTCCGCTGCAGCCCGTAAGTCCCACACTCGTAATGAGCAGAGCGGCCAGTGTCAGCGGGAGTAAACGATACAAATGTTTCATGCGAATCTTCCCTTAGCTGTTGCGTACAGACGCCTGGATCCAGATCTCAGCCTGGGATTGGCGAGGGTCGTTGTTTTCGATGATCAGGCCCCTGCGCACTGTCTCGCCAGCCGTGTCGTGAAAGCCAGCGTCGAAGGTGAGGGTGACCTCAGCCACCTTGCCAGGTGGGATAGACCTGGCAGTAATGTCGGCCGTCGTGCAGCCGCATGTAGTGTATGCTCGGCTAATTATCAGTGGAGCATTACCTGTGTTGAAAACGACAAACGTACGCTCAACTACGTCGGCGGGACCTATACTGCCAAAATCGTAAGATTTCTCTGACACGGCAATGGCTGGCTGTGCCTGATCGCGGGGCAGGAAAGGGATCGGCGGACCTTCTCCCATCTCGTGAATGGCGTGAATTGGCTGGTCATAAACGATATCTTCCGGCTCATAATCGAGCGCTGCTGTAACCGATTGGGACTCGGAGAAATACGCATAAAGGCTGCCTGCGACTACCAATAATGCAGCAATCAGTATGGCAAAGGCGATCGTATTGTTCCGTCGTGCTCGGCGCTGGGTGCGTTGTCGGCGAGTTTTTTGGTTCATGATGTTTCACCTCATAGTATCCGTTCATAGCACATAAAGTACGTGGCACGCTTGGTCGCGAACACATCTCCTTACGTCTCGATTGAGGAGCGCGATCCTAGAATAGCTCCCTTCCAGTTGCTCCAACCAGCGCCAAATGGCCCATCATATAAAAGACATGACATTTGTCACGTAGATCGAGCATGAAGAATGCACCGGCAATGCCGCGTACAGAAGCCGCGAAACGGTGATTTTACATTGAGGAGGTATGGCTTTTTCGACTTCGTATCTTGCTTGCGTTGCTCTGCTACCACCCATGCGTCGAGATACTTGTAACCTCGTTACTAAGTATGAAATGAGATGCCCAATAGCTGATCACCCGCCAAATGGCCTATCCTAAAATGGCGAATTCGGCGCTAGCTATCCTGGGAAATAGCTGGTAAATAATGGGGGTGAATGGCGAATTCAATTAGAATGCTTGATTTAAGCAGACAGAAAGGAGACGAAAACAATGGCCTTAGACCCTGTGTGTCACATGGAAGTTGATGAAAAGACGGCTCAGTGGACGTCCGAGTATGAAGACCAGACCTATTACTTCTGTGCGCCTGGCTGCAAGGCCTCTTTTGATAAAAATCCAGAGAAGTACCTGGGTAGTACTGGGGAGCACAGCCATCACCATCATTAAATCAATGCCGGCGAGGACGGACATAGACCATGTGGGTTGCTGCTCCCGCGGCATCCGCATTGGTATTTGAATCGACTCGCCTATTGTCCGTATTAGAGAACAATGTCACCATCTTCGGCCGCTTCCAACCATAAGTCTTGGGCAGCCTCGCTTAATCGGCTAGTCTTTCGGTTAAGCGGTCTCTGGTTGCTGCCCATCAGCCTTCTTATAGTCCTATATGTGGGTTTGCCCTGGCTGGCTCCCTTATTCATGAAGTTGGGTTGGGAAAGTGCCGGAAAGGCCATTTATCTCCTTTATACTCCCCTATGCCATCAGCTACCGCAGCGCTCATTCTTTCTATTTGGTAGTAGTTCAATGTACTCTTTACAGGAGATCCAGACAGCCTGGCAAAACACGAACAATCCTCTAGTCTTGCGACAGTTCGTCGGAGATCCTGTTATGGGCTGGAAAGTGGCCTGGTCCGACCG
>JBARZW010000495.1:0-17577 GCA_049650305.1 Promineifilaceae bacterium (SeqCode) | reverse complement strand
ACCGGCTTTGGGGGATTGGCTCCGCCTCGCGGCTTAGCAACCCATTGTACCGGCCATTGTAGCGTGTGTGTAGCCCAGGATATAAAGGCCATGCTGACTTGACGTCATCCTCACCTTCCTCCGGCTTATCACCGGCAGTCTCGTTAGACACGTATAACTAACGACGAGGGTTGCGCTCGTTACAGGACTTAACCTAACACCTCACGGCACGAGCTGACGACAGCCATGCAGCACCTGTGACGGCTCCCCGAAGGGTCGATCAGCTTTCGCTTCTCTACCACCGACATGTCAAACCCTGGTAAGGTTCTTCGCGTAGCCTCGAATTAAACCACACGCTCCGCTGCTTGTGCGGGTCCCCGTCAATTCCTTTGAGTTTTAGCCTTGCGGCCGTAGTCCCCAGGCGGTCAACTTAACGCGTTAGCTACAGCACAGGGGGGTTGGATACCCCCTACACCTAGTTGACATCGTTTACGGCTAGGAATACCGGGGTTTCTAATCCCGTTCTCTCCCCTAGCTTTCGCGTCTTAGCGTCAGGAATAGCCCAGAGAGCCGCCTTCGCCACTGGTGTTCCTCCCGATATCTACGCATTTCACCACTACACCGGGAATTCCACTCTCCTCTACCATCCTCAAGTTCCCTAGTTTCGAACGACCTCTCCCAGTTGAGCCAGGAGCTTTCACGTCCGACTTAAGAAACCGCCTGCACGCGCTTTACGCCCAGTAAATCCGGATAACGCTCGCCTCCTACGTTTTACCGCGGCTGCTGGCACGTAGTTAGCCGAGACTTATTCCTGGGGTACCGTCCTTTCTCTTCCCCCAGAAAAGGAGTTTACAACCCGAAAGCCTTCATCCTCCACGCGGCGTTGCTGCCTCAGACTTTCGTCCATTGGGCAATATTCCTTGCTGCTGCTACCCGTAGGTATCTGGTCCGTGTATCAGTACCAGTGTGGGGGGTCACGCTCTCACGTCCCCTACCCGTCTTCGCCTTGGTAGGCCGTTACCCTGCCAACTAGCTGATGGGCCGCAGGCCCCTCCCAGAGCGCCGGAGCTTTAGTCACTACTCTCTAACAGTAGGGACATCCGGGGTATTAGCCATCGTTTCCAATGGTTATCCCCCTCTCTGGGGCAGGTCACCAACGTGTTACTCACCCGTTCGCCACTCTCACCTTTAGATTAATCCAAAGGATCCCGTTCGACTTGCATGCATTAGGCACGCCGCTAGCGTTCATCCTGAGCCAGGATCAAACTCTCCGTAGAAAGTTTTTTCCTTTCTGACTGTTATTCAGAAATTGTTGGGTCTCAAGCTGTTGCTTGTTTCTATCACTCTTCAGTTGTTAAGGTTCTTAGCCAGATTGATAATTATATCATCGTCCTGCTTCGTGTCAAGAACGATCACTCAATCTCTTTTTACTGAAAGGTTGTCGCTTCTAGCAAACCCTTTGCTTTAACCTTCAATAACCGGCGGTAATTATAGTTATAGAGTTCTACTTGTCAAGCACTATACGCAAAAGTGTGTTGATAAAAGGGAGGTATGGGTGATAGGGTCTCCGTACAACATTTCTGTTTTGCTTGCAACCCCCATATCTAGCTGTTACATGGTGCTTATCCCCCGCATATGGTGCAAAACGGCTTGTTTTATATGGTTGGATCCTTTCTTTCTTTACCAATTAGTTATGAGTTACTCATAAATAAATGCGGTGCATCCAGGCGTTGACTTCGGGTAGTGATTCGAATGATTTGCCCGCGAGTTCGCTGTGTAAAAACTGCCCGAAGAGCGTAAGGCTAAGCCAATATACCTGGCTTCGGTTCACGCCAAACATAGCTTTTAGCACTCCGTGAATGCGCCCGAGTTCGATCGCTTGTTGGGGAGATAGGCGTATTGAGGTCCACGCGGGTTCTACTTCCTCGGACGGGAGAGGTAGGTCCCACAACAGGAAAAGGGATTCGAGATCGGTAACGCCTTCGGGAATTTCTCGATCGCGGTCGGCGACGTCCCGTCGCAATAATTCCATCCTTATCGCAAGAAGATTGACTGCCATATCGGGGATGTCGGCCCGCCCGAAATTGTCTGGCAGCTCCCCAACCATGTTTTCCACCCCTTGCTTCTGCTCTGGCGTCAGAGACACATAGACGTTTTTCCGGCTAACTACTCGTGGCGGACGGCCTCTTTTGGGTTTTTCTTCGAGCAGCGCCGCAAGCGTGCTCTTTCCATGCTCACTCATTTATGGAACTGTTGTCCAGCCGGCGATAGCCATGGTGTTTTTCCAAGAAACCTTCGACGAACTTCCCGGTTATCTGGTTGCCCCTCTGGTGCAGCAACTCCAGGCACAGATGCAGACAAAGCAGACAGATGCTTCTCGGATAACCTCGAGTATCCTGCCATATGGGTAGGATGGCGTCGTCGGTAAATAAAAGACCTTGTCGGCTATCGCGACCAGCCGCCAGCAGTCGATATTCAATGAGTGCTTTCGTATCATCGGGCGTCAACGGATCCAATGATGATCGAGTCGCGATCCTATCATTAAAGTCGGGCACATCTCTGAGATTAATGTCCAATTCGGGTCGTCCCAACAAAATAAGCTGGAAAGCCTTGGTGATGCTTGGGTCGCGGAAGTTTATCAGTCGTCTCATCTCCCTGAACTGATCTTTGCCCAACTCGTGGGCTTCGTCGATGATGATCAGGGGTAATACGCTATTTATGCTTTGCTCGACCAGAAAAGCCCGGAGTTCGTTGATCTGATCTTCCGTCGCCCGGCGTGTTCTCCGCCCAAACTCGGCGGCGATCCGGCGAAGTAGAAGCAGTCCACTACGTGGCGGTGGTTCGTCAACTCTAGCTCCGACAAAATCGGGTCGGCGATCGTACCGGCTGTGGAACCAGGAGGCCAGAGTGGTCTTGCCCGTCCCCACTTCGCCGATGACGATGGAAACACCCTGCCCCGCCTCGACCATGTAGCTTACTTTCGCCAAGGCGCGCTTCGCCTCAGTCGAAAGGTACATGAAGCGGGGATCAGCTTCGATGCTGAAGGGCGGCACGACAACGCCCAACCGATCCCAATCTGCTCGGGTTTGTTTTTCGATTTCTTGTACAGGAGAAACTTCGTTTATCATATTTGCACCCACCTAATAGGATATTACTAAGGGATTGTTTCCTTGTCAAGGATATATGTGTTGCCTATAGTACAACGAAAGCGCTGTTTTATATGCAATAGATCCATTGACATACGATATTACTTTTGATAGACTGTTCTTTAGTTGCTGTTTATAGAGTCCGCCAGGCGCTATTTGTGGATGTATTACGTAAACTTTTGCAGTTAGAAGGCCACATTTTCAGCTGCAACCGACGGCAGGGCTTGAGCTAAACAAGCAAAAAGAAAGGCCAAGTGTATACACACCTGGCCCTGTGACAGAATAAGCTACCAAAGCGCACTTTTTCGGTGCCGGGTACACCTCGGAGTGCGGAGACGGCCCCTTAATTGGGGAAGGGGTTTTTGTGTCTCTCGGTAGCCTACGCCTAACATAGAGAGCATAGCATACGCCGTATGACCTGTCAATGGATTATGTCATTAGTGTCCTGGTCCACACGGCGGCTCCCCTTTCTAGTGCTCTTTATAAATGAGAGCGGGGATTGGAAAAGAGGCTTAGGGGAACTTACTCTCCTGCCCTCCTAGAGGCGCAGAAGAAACTAGAGTCTCTAAGATTCCAGCATCAGACCACTTTGAAAACGGCCGGTCTGTTGCCAGAAGATCGCGGCCGCTCAAGATTCAGTTTTCCAAGCGTGGTCGACTGTACCCGCCCGTCCTCGAGACATCTCGGACCGGAAAAAACCTCTCTTACGAAGGTCTTAAAGGACTCCCTGCCCCAAGACCGAATCGATCCCACCGGCAATGGTTGCTCCAACACCAATTGGCCTCGCCAGACTGAGCTACATCAGCCATTTACCAAGATAGGGACAAATAGTTCCCCTGCCGAGCGATGCGTCAAGCTCTATCCTGACATAGCCCTTGGCATGCTCCGCCAAGAGGTTGTCGCCGCCGGCCGGCTCTGGCTGCTGCTCCAGTATATTGATGCGGAAGGCTGCGGCTGGGTCAGTCTCAGTGCGGCGAGAAGACGTCTCACTGAAATAGATGCTGTCTTGCGAGTATGCGGTAGAAGGCAACTGAGAAAGTTGCTTTCCAAGGGTGATGGCTTTTTTTGGATACGGAACGATGATCGAATATGGCTTAAGTCTGCGGCCAAAGTCGCGGCTTCGCTGAAAGTTCAACGCCTCATAGGGAACCCCGTCGCCCTTCCTGTTGATGATTTACTTAAGGGTGTTGGTCATGCGCGTGCTCATTTTTATGCTAGCTTTCATAGTAGTCGAAACAAGGAGGCGCGTGGCGGAAAAGGGGCCAGTCCAATCGCCAGATCCACGTTGCAGCGCTTGAGTCACGCCAGTCGCCGTAGCCAACAGAGGTACGAAAGACGAACAGACATATATGCCCAATCGAATATTGCCTTGGGGGGAGTCAGCACGATCGAGAACGACCAGCGGGTTGCCTGGAAGCAGGGCACTGCGGCTTTCAGATTCAGGGATTCGGCAGGCAAAATAGGCCGAAAAGGCATCACATACTCCGCTTGGCAGTTGCCAAACAATTACACAGGCCCTCACGTGACGCTACCTAAGGGCAGACAAAAAAGAATCAACCGGGAACTTGTAGACCTGTTTACGAAAGGGATGACGGGGAACGGCAAGATCTCGGTTGCTTTCGGCCGGGGTAGCGGTCGCGAATCAAGGCCTGGAGACCAATGTCCCAACCGCCTCTATCACAAACATGGCCTATCGGCCGCCGCAAGTTACTCTCGTTCGCCCGACATCGACGCCTACTGGCCGGATCGCCAATGCGCTGTGGGATCCTATCACCGCTGGTTTATTATTTCCTGCAAAGAAGATGCTTAACCCCCTGTGCGCACCCCGGAACTTACTGACACCCATTATAGGGATAAATAATATATGCCCTTAGAATGGTGCTGTTCCGGCGAGTTCGCTGATTTTTGGGGGAGGAGCGCAGACATGTCCCTCTGACATGGCCATGTGATCCTCTTCGACAGTAAGTGCATACCCTTTAACTTCTGTGATACTATACGCGGCCGAACACAACTATATGAACGAGCGTAGAGTATGAGAATTCACACACTGGATCTCAATTTTCGAGACACACCAAATACCATTGCTAGTTATCTAGTAGTCGGATCAGACGGTCCAGTATTGGTCGAGACTGGACCTGGCTCAACTATTGAGACCATGAAAACGCGTCTTGCCGAGCACGGATTCTCGCCTTCGGACATCAGGAATGTATTGGTAACCCACATTCATCTCGACCACGCCGGCGCCGCGGGATGGTGGGCCCAACAAGGCGCTCAAATCTTTGTCCATCACGTTGGGGCGCCCCACCTGATCAATCCGGCAAAGCTACTCGCCAGCGCTGGGCGAATCTATGGAGAGCTGATGGACCCATTATGGGGTGCGATGTTGCCGGCGCCGGAAGATCTCGTGACTCCCGTTTTCGATGGTGACACGATAACCGTTGCAGGGCTCTCATTTACGGCGATTGATACTCCTGGTCATGCTTACCACCATCATGTATTCCAATTAGACAACGTAGCTTTTACAGGCGACGCGGCAGGCATTCATATTCCTGGCCCTTCCTTTGTCGATCTCCCAGCTCCGCCGCCCGAATTTAACCTCGAGTTATGGCAGCAAAGCGTTGAACGATTATGCGCGCTTGACGTTGATGCGATTTATCCCACTCATTTCGGTCGAGTTGATGACTGGAGAGGCCACCTGGAGACTTTTTCCCAATTGCTTGACGCCTCAGCCGAATTCGTGCGCATTCGAATGGAAAGAGGCTTGGAGCGCGTTGAAATAATTGAGAATTACCGGGCCTGGCAACGGGAGAGAGTGGATTCCGCCCAAATAGACGATACCCTGGTCAAGCGGTACGAGGTTTCCAACCCTCTCTATATGTCTGTTGACGGAATTATCCGCTACTGGCGCAAGCGACTACCGGTATTGCAGCCTGGCAATTCAGGCGAATAAAACAGGAATTACGCCTTTAGAACCCCCTCTACTCATCATGAGATAGATCAAGCGACCATACCGTTGTCTGCCCAAGCCTTTCCTTACGTCATACTCCTCGGCTTTCTGTTTGGATCGACTCTTGTCGTGTCTCGATTCAGTGTCGGCCAGTATCAGCCGCTGACATACATAGGCCTGCGGCTAATGCTCGCTAGCTTATGCCACCTAGCTATTTACGCCGTATCAAAAAAACGCAGCTGGCCGAAAGACCGTCAATTATGGCGCCATGCGGCCACCTTGGGAATCCTCGGCACCGCAATCCCTATGACCGCTATCATCAGTTCCCTGCAGTATCAATCGAGCGGCATCACCGCTGTGTTGATAACGACAAGCCCGGCAATAACTGTTCTTTTGGCCCACTTTCTCTTACCAGATGAGCCCCTAACGCGGCAAAAGGCCCTTGGCGTCGCTACCGCGCTAGCAGGGGCGCTACTCCTGGCGATGCTAGGTGAAAGTGGATTGCCCGATGTATCGAGGGCTGAACCTATTGGGTATCTATTAGTGGTAGCAGCCATGATATTTGGCAGTAGCGCCGCCATATACGCCAGGAGATACATGCGTTCTTACGATGCAATCGATGTAAATAGCGCGCGATTGCTGTCGGCAGCGTTGGTTATCATGCCCCTGTCGCTGGTTCTTGTTGGTTTTGATCTTAGCCCTGTTGATGGGCAAGGATATGTGGCACTGGTCTATGCAGCCATCGTGGGGACCTTTTTTGGCTTGATGCTGGCGTTCTATAACATCCAGCGGTTTGGGGCGACCGTTTCCGCCATGTCGGCCTACATTATTCCCATCGTAGCCGCCATCGGAGGTGCGCTGCTCCTCGGGGAGACGATTACTATAGGCATGCTGTCCGGAATGGCGCTCATTCTTGCCGGAGTGGCGGTAATCAACCGCAGTCCCCGTGAATCCGGTGACGCCATCAGTCCCACGCCATTATGAACCTTGCCGGATGGACACTAAGAACGCGTCCCGTGAGAATTGGAACGAACTTGTTGTTAGCGTCCGACGATGGGCTAAGGGGTATATCTCTGCCTATTTGGTGCAATCGAATCCGTAGTGCAAGGGAGTGCTTAGAACGATAGCTTCGATACAGCTTCGAGATAGTCTCGAAATAGCTTCGAAATGCAACTTTCAGGGAGATGAATGATGAGCGATAGTAATCGATCACTGAGAGGTATCCATGTAGTCGACTTAACTGAAGCTCTGGCAGGTCCTATCTGCGGTATGTTGCTGGGCGATCTTGGGGCCGATGTGATCAAGGTAGAACGACCCGGTAAAGGAGATCAGTCTCGAGGGTACGGTCCACCTTTTGTCGCCGGAGAAAGCGCCTATTATATGAGCCTCAACCGGAATAAGCGCAGCCTCGTACTTGACCTGTCGGCCAGTTCTGGGCAAGAAGTTATGCAACGCTTACTCGCTCGGGCCGATGTATTCTTGCTGAACATGCCGCGCCAAGCTTCCTGGAAAAAGTATGGTTTCGACTATGAGACGGTAGCGGACATAAATCCGGGCATCATATACGCTGCCATTAGCGGATACGGGCAGACAGGCTCCCGTGCCGGAGAACCTGGATACGATATTATCGCCCAGGCTGAATCGGGGACCATGAGTTTGACGGGCGCTCCTGGTGAGGATCCAATGCGTTTCCCGACACCGATGGCTGATATGACGACAGGGCTATATGCGACGATAGGAGTCTTGGCGGCTTTACAGGCGAGAGCCAGGACGGGTCGAGGGCAGCTCCTGGACCTATCGTTGCTTGAGAGCCAGGTAGCTTGGTTGACGAACCTGGTTCCGGCCTTCCACATCACCGGGGAGCCGCCTGCCCGTATGGGCAATGCGCACCCTATGCTGGTTCCTTACCGGCTTTATCGGGCTCGTGATCGGGCCATTAACATTGGCGTCGGCACAGACGCGCTATGGAGCCGCTTCTGCCGGGTGATAGATCGTGACGATCTCGTGGATGATCCGCGATTTTGCACTAACGCAAACCGGGTCCGTAACCGGGACCAACTAGAACCGATTCTGGAGGCTCTTTTTGTGCGCGGAGACGCACAGGAGTGGCTAGACAAACTACGAGACGCAAGAATTCCTTGTGGGGCTGTGAACACACTCTCAGACGTCCTAACAGATGCTCATTTCCTGGAGAGAAAAGGTCTGGTTGAAATGGATCATCCGACAGCAGGAGCAATAAAGATGCTCGCGAATCCCATCCACTTTTCAGAGACGCCGCCGGTATACGAACGGCACCCCCCATTGATGGGCGAGCACAACAAAGAAATCTTGAGAGAACTGGGCTATTCAGCCAATGAAGTAAAAGAGATACTAGCGTAGAGAGAGGTCCAGATTGGACAAAAGGGGCTAGCTGCCCAGGCTTGCTATGAATGCGTCTACCGCATTTCCAATCGATATTTCACCTGATAAAACTGGCTCCTGGTAGCGTCGCATCCAGAGGTGTAAATAGGGACGGGCATGGCGGAATTCGACCAACATCAGGGACGTTAGCGCTCCTGCTTCGGGAGCGAACCCGGTCTCAAAAAAGTCTCTATCCATCTGGTCGTTGTCGTATTCCAAGCGAATAATATTCGCCAGCAGTTGACTGTTGTGCCAGGTCAATTGAGCGTACGCAGCACGATTGTCACCGTCAAATGGCATACCAACGGAGCCAACATTGACCACAAGCGTATCATCGATGAACCGAATCAGCGCCTGGTGCGTATGGCCGACGCAGAGCGCAGCCGCTGGCGGTGCGATCTGCTGGCGCAGGTATTCATCAGTTGTGTCGGGGAAAATGCCATCGCGGTTATTACGCATGGAAGCGTGCACGGTCCGGATCTCTCCTCCATCTGGCGCTCTAAGAGAGATCTGGAAGGGCATATCCTTCAGAGAGCCTACTTGACCGTCTAGCTGGTTAAGGGTCCAGTAGGAGGTTCGATAGATCTCGAATTCTGGGCCGCTTCGCGGTGCCTTCGGGCGAGTATGGTTGATAACGTAATCTTCGTGGTTTCCTCGGACAACGAGCCAGCCAGCGCGGCGCTTCTTCTCCTCGATGATCTGGAGGCACTCCAAGGGGCGTGGACCACGATTCACTACATCGCCGGCCACGACCACTTCGTCCGGATGCCATTGATCAATATGAGCCACGACGGTCTGCAGCGCAGGCAAATTACCGTGGATATCGGCTAGAACCGCTATTTTCATGGGTAGTTGGCGAGATATTAGGGCAAATAATATTTCAGTATAGGCACGAGTATTTTGGAGGATAAACTATAGGTACTCCTGTCTCGAACGAAGGGGCATTATAAAGTTTGTCTTCTTTTTCCACAACAAGTCCTCGGATAGAATCATAAAAGCACAGAGTTCCCGTAGGTAAAGCACTTGTTTGGTTTACGAGCATATTAGAAACTCGAAACCTTCTGGAGGATGACCATGAGGATAGCTATGGGCTCGGATGAAGGAACTAATCTTACCGATGTCGTTATCGCTGAGGTAGAAAAAAGAGGACACACAGTCCTCCGTTATGGTCCCCTAGACAATAGGGAAGCATATTGGCCTGAGGTGGCTCGCCAAGCGGCCGAAGCCGTCGCATCAGGAGACGCAGACGAGGGGATCTTTTTTTGTTGGACGGGCACTGGAATTAGCCTGGCAGCGAACAAGGTGCCAGGCATACGAGCTGCCCTCTGTGCAGATGCCGAGACTGCCAGAGGGGCGCGTCTCTGGAACAAGGCCAATGTCCTCTGTTTATCTCTGCGGGCTACGTCAGAAGCCGTGGCTCTGGAAATCCTTGAGGTGTGGTTTTCCATCGCCTACATACCGAACGAAGTAGACGACGCCTGCCTCGCCCAGGTGGAGGACATAGAGAGAGAGTATCTCAATCTCAAAGGTAGATAACCTTGTTTGTCACGTTGCAAAGATGTCTAGGAAATTATCGTTCCTTACCGGCAGGCTAGTCCATGCTCTCGGGCTTCAACACATGTTGAACGGTGGTTCATCTGTGTGGAAGACAGAAAATGAAAGCAACGGATCCTCCCAATCACAATTCATTGTTAGGTGGTGTTTCATGTGCCGAACTATTAAAAAGTTGAGATTTCCCGACCGGTCGCCAGCGGACGAGGAACTGCAGGGGGCGGCGCTGCAGTACGTGCGCAAGGTGACGGGCTATAGAAAGCCGTCCAAAGCCAACGAGGAGGCCTTCGACGCGACTATTGTTGAGATAACGGCCGCGACGCGCAGGCTTTTCGACGATCTAATCATCCGCTGACGGGTAGGGTTCCGGTCGGCGGTACGTCTCTCCAAATAACCAATAACCTTAAATGGGAACGGAGGTCCTTGTCCTATTGACAAACAGCACATACGTTCTATCATTTGAAATGATTAGCTATGGATTCCTTAGGTAAGTTGAAGCTCTTCTCAACCCAGATGGACCTGGAAGTTGGCGGCGAAAATGATGGACGTCCTCTATCGTTAAGGCCAAAACCAACGATCCAAGAGCCAGTCGTACGGCAGCGCTGTGAGCGGGCGGTGTCGACGAGTAATCCAGCGGCCAAACAAGAAGCACTGGGGATTACCCAGGCGGTTATGCCCGGCGGAAAAAGCATCACTTTGCTTAAGACGTTGCTCACATCAGCTTGCGAACGGAACTGTTTCTACTGCCCCTTCCGAGCGGGGCTGAATTACCGGAGGGCTACGTTTACACCCGAGGAGATGGCTAACACATTTATGACCATGTACAGGGCTGGAATGGTTGAAGGGTTGTTTCTTAGCTCCGGAATCATAAAAGGGGGCATCAGAACACAAGATAATCTCATTGACACGGCTGAGATCCTGCGAAAAAAGCACGGGTATCGCGGATATTTGCACCTCAAGATCATGCCGGGCGCGGAGAAAGACCAGGTGCGCCGGTCTATGCAACTGGCCAGCCGTGTTTCAGTCAACCTGGAAGGGCCCAACACCAAACGACTTGCGCTTCTTGCCCCCAATAAAGTCTTCTTGGAGGAATTGTTGACGCCTTTAAAGTGGGTGGAAGAGATACGTCGGTCGGAAGTTCCCCATGGGACCTGGAACGGCCAGAGGCCGGCCCATCGACTCTGTCGATGGGCTTCTTCCACGACTCAATTCGTCGTTGGGGCAGTCGGAGAGACCGATCTGGAGTTGCTGAGCACCTCGGCCTACCTTTACCAGAATGCCGGACTCAGCCGCACCTATTATATGGCCTTCAGACCGGTTCCCGGCACACCCTTTGAAGATCAGCCAGCCGAGGATCCATGGCGTCAACACAGGTTATATCAGGCCGCCTTTTTGCTTAGGGATTACGGTTTTGAGCTAGAAGAGCTACCCTTTGGCCATCAGGGAAATCTATCCTTGACGGCCGATCCCAAGCAAACATGGGCACGAGACAATTTGAGCCAATCTCCAGTGGAGCTCAATCATGCCGATCGCGAACTCCTTCTTCGGGTTCCAGGAATTGGCCCTAAAGGGGCGACGTCAATACTTCAAGCTAGACGAATCAACAAGCTCCGGCAGCTTAATGACTTGAGAGCGGTCGGCGTTAATCCGTCCCGGCCGGCGCCTTTTGTGTTGCTAGACGGTAAGCGACCGCCCCACCAGCTTCGACTACCTCTTCCCTAAGGGGATGGATCACTGCCGCTAAGAGCAGTCGCTAATTGCGCTGCCTCCACAGGCCAAAGAACACCGTGGCGATAGCTCCCATAAGGCCGGCGGCAAGTAGGGATCCCGAACGAGAGACTCTTCTCTTCCCTCGATATCGTTGTATTTCCTCGGCGATTGGCTGTACACGCTGCTTCGGTGTAACGCCAAAGGCAAGATGCATGACGCCCACACCCAGGCGATAGTGGCCCGGCTGCCGCAATACAGTAGCTATATCGAACGGCAGAGGTGGGCGCCCTACAGAATAGGAGCGGAATTGCGTAAATTGCAGAATCTCCTGCTCGCCATGGATTCGAGCATTACCAGAGAGTTTTCTACCACCAAAGGGAAGCAACGGGACCGCAAAATGAGCAACGGTGTCGTTGATATTGACCGAGCCCACATCTAATTGCTCGGCAACCTGGCGAGCACGCTGCGTGTCCTGGCTCCACACCGAGGCACTAAGGCCAAAATAGCTATCATTGGCCATGCGGATGGCCTCATCTTCATCCTTGACCTTCATGATGGGCATGATCGGGCCAAAGGTCTCATCCTGCATCAGTTTCATGGTATGGTCCACGTCGACTACCAGAGTAGGTTGCATGAAGAGACCGTCTATCTGGCCCCCGACCAGGACTCTTGCCCCCTTTGTCGCAGCATCCTGCATATGATCCTCAATAATTTGCTTCTGTCGCTCAAAGGTGAGAGGTCCTAGGTTATACGGATTGTTTTTATCGGCTGTGTAGCCTGTTTGAAATTCCTTTGTGTAGTCGATAGCCTTAGACACAAAGTCATCATATACAGATTCGACAACGTAGGCGCGTTCAACGGCCTGGCAGGTCTGTCCCGTGTTGTAAAAGGCCCCCCAGGTACCCCAACGAGCTGCAGCGTCGACGTCGGCGTCCTCCAGGACAATCATGGGATCTTTTCCTCCCAATTCGAAGGCGTAGGGGATCATGTTTTCGGCCGCCTCCATTGCCACCAGGCGCCCAGTAGACGTCGAGCCGGTAAGAAATACAAAATCCGGCTTCGCCGCCACTAGAGTCGCACCGGTCCGACCGTCACCATGTACCACTCGAACGAAAGGTGACAATTCTGGGACTTGCTTGATAAGCTTTTCGACTACGACGCCAGAGGCTCCGGCTACCTCAGAGGGTTTTAGCACGACGGTGTTACCTGCCAATAAGGCGGAGAACATAGGAGACATCATCAGGTCAAAGGGGTAATTCCAGGGGCTGATAAGGGCCACAACCCCGTAAGGCAAGGGCTCCGTAGAGCACTGTTTGAAGATGTACAGACCCGGGGAAACGCGTCTTCGCCTAAGCCATCGTGGCGCACGCCGGCAATATTGGTTTAACCGGTCGACCATCATGAAAACCTCAATCATGCCATCCTGCCGGCTCTTACCCGTGTCCAGATTTATCGTCTCGCTTATGAGATCTACAGAATCGATGATCAACTTCTGCAATTTGCGCAGGATGCGTACCCGCTCTTTGACAGAAATCCGCCGCCAGACCTCAAAGGAGCGACGCATCTCTTCAACGGCGGTATTGACCTCGTCAGTCGAGGCCATTGGAATCTGGCCAAATTGCTCGCCGGTCCCTGGATTCTCAAAGGACAGCATTTCTATTTCGTCGCTCATGGTTCACCTTGATTTATTGAAAAGATACCTTGCTAACAGGAGGAGCAAAGGCAGGGCAAGAAAAGGGTAAATGAGGCTTCGGCCGATGGCCTGACGACGATGGCGTCCGTCAACGGAGAATCCAGCCGGGGCTTCCAGAGGGGGTGTCTCGATGGCCTCAGAGGCAGGGGGGATCAAGCTCATAGCCCGTTCAGACATGGCCGTGATAGTCAGGCTGGGATTAACCCCAAGATTGCCCGGGATGACCGAGCCGTCGACCACGAATATACCGGGATTATTAAAGACCTCGTGGTTGGCAGCAACCACACCGTTCGACTCATCTTCGCCGATTGTGCAGCCCCCCAGAATATGGGCAGTTGACGGCGTGTTAAGCAACACTTCATTGAAGGCTGTTTGGGGAATACCGTTGGTCTTCCGGGCAAAACTATCGACCACTGTCCTTCCGGCCTCGATAATGGCCGGGATAGGCAGTTTTATATCCTTCTTGCTAATCAAGCCTTTGCGAAAGAGGCTTATTGGTCTTCTCCCCAGACGCAGATGCATCCTGTTTTCCACAGTCTGCATAACCAGAACGATGGTGCTGTCCCGAGCCCAGTCTGGGAGAAAAAGGGTTTTCGCGAAGTCGAATGGATTGCGAACAATATGGGTAGCAAGCCGTCCGAGGCGCTGGAAGACGCTTCCTTCCAGGTTGCTGATTAGCGGCAGGCCAATGAGGCGCATCAATGATGACCCCCTGGGGTATCGTACGGGCTCCACGCTTGTTTCCTCGTCGACCCAGAACCGGGAGGTAATAGCCACTCCTTGGGAGTAGTCGACAGCGTATGTGCGAGCGGTTACGCCCATCAAGGATTCGCTATTGCTATGGACCAAGGTTCCAATGCGGGAGGGGAGATTTGGAAGAGAACCGGTCTCATCGCGGCAGCGGAGCAGCAGTTCGATGGTGCCCAGGACACCAGCGGAGATGATGACGTTACGGGCCCGGACCGCTCGCTGGGGTTTGTTCAACCAAGCGGTAGTTCGTTCGTAGAGAACCTCATATCGAGCGCCATCATGCTGTTCGCCATATAGGGGGTAGATATCCGAAACGGTGGCCTCAGGACGTATCGCCGCGCCATACTTCTCGGCGAAGAAGAGGTAGTTTTTGTCAAGGCTGTTCTTGGCGTTGTACCGGCAGCCGACCATACAGGCTCCGCAGAAAACACAGCCGCATCGGTCGGGTCCTTCCCCGCCGAAGTACGGATCGGGAACCGTTTCGCCCTCTTCACCGAAGAAGATACCAACTGAAGTGGGTTCGAACGTGTGATCGCGGCCTAAGTCTGTGGCGATCTCCATGAAAATTTCGTCAGCCGGCGTCAACCTGGGATTTTGGCTCACCCCTAGCATGTAGTGGGCTATATCAAAATGGGGGTTCAATTCCTGCTCCCAATTTGACAACACCCGCCACCCCTCGGTTTGAAAGAATTCCTTTTGAGGCTTGATCAACGTTCCTGCGTAAACCAGACTTCCCCCACCAACGCCGCTGCCATTAAGGATCATGATGTCGTCAAGAAGGTTGATACCCATGATGCCGAAGCAGCGCAACAGAGGCATCCAGAGGTATTTTCGAATATTGTAGTTGGTTTGAGGGAGGTCTTGCGTATCGAAACGTTTGCCTCTCTCCAAAACAAGGACGCGGTATCCTTTTTCGGACAACCGCATGGCAGAGACGCTCCCACCGAATCCAGACCCAATCACGACGAAGTCATAGGTTTCTTCGCCGACTGCGTTAGACCGGTCCATAGTCAATGTTCCCTCGATGTGTAAGACAACGGAAGTTTTATCAATAAGGACTGCCGTAATTGGGGGTCGAATGCAGCCCTGGATATTGGCAGTGTCGCTGCGGTTCAAGGCAAACCGTTAAGGATTCAATTATATAACACACTGCGTCATGGAGCCTACATAGGCATAGCCGGTCAGGGATCCGGCGGAGAACATAGTGTCAACCCCGGTTGACACTTCTTTGACGGGCATAACTCTTCATGCTATCGTTTTCCTCAGCGAAGTGATTCTGCGGTACAGCATTCCCCGATCACAGAAATATCGTACTCTGTGCTCTCGATATCCAGTAACTATTAGGAGTACTCGATGGCTTGGATAATCGCGATCGCCATGCAGAAAGGCGGCGTAGGAAAGACGACCACTGCAATTAATCTAGCAGCCGGATTGGCGGCTCTCGACTACCGTGTCTTGGCCATTGATTTAGACCCGCAAGGAAGTCTGACACAGCACGCTGGATTTGATCCCGAAAAGCTATCCCCAACGATTTATGACGCGTTGAAGGCAGAAGTCGATGGCTTCGACGGCGATGTTTCTCAGGCTATCTGTAAGACTAAAGAGGGCTTCGATTTACTTCCTTCCCAGCCAGAGTTGAGCTTGATTGAGCTGTCTTTGATGAACACTCTAAGTCGTGAACGCGTATTGGCAACAATGCTTGAGGGGATAGGAGACCTCTACGACTTCGTCCTTATCGACTGTAGCCCGTCGCTCAATTTACTGGTCGTTAACGCGCTGACAGCCTCAAATAGCGTGATCATTCCCATCCAGACCGAATATCTTCCCGCGCGCGGAGCACTGATGGTGTTGTCAACTATCGAGACTATCCGGCGAAAGAGGTTAAACCAGGAGTTGGAGGTCGAGGGTATTTTGTTAACGATGGCCGACACACGAACCCTCATGACCAAAGATATTTTGGCCGCCGTCGAGCAGCAATACAGCCGCGGCCAATATGTCTTCAAGGCCTTCATAAAGCGCTCCGTGCGGTTTGCAGAGAGCGCAGTCGCCGGAGAAAGCATTCTGGCTTACGATCCTTCCAATCCTGGGGCTGAAGCCTACCGGCAGGTTGCAAGCGAGATAGCCGATAAAGCAGCCGAACGCGCTAAAACAACGATGGGAAAAAGCGAGGAGGTAGCCTCCCATGGTTAAAAAACGGCCGAAAGTCAGCCTGGCCCAGTCGGTTCAACCCCGCACAGGAGACCTGGAGAAGCTCTTCGCGACCGAAGAGGATGTAGAGCAACCCGCGGGGTTACAATTACTAGCTATTCGCCTTGAGGCCATCAGACCCGATCCCGAACAGCCCAGACGCACGTTTCCTGAGGATAGCTTGTCGGAGTTGTCCGATAGCATCAGGCAGGACGGCGTTATCCAACCGATTGAGGTGACGGAGATATCACCCCACCAGTACATGATTGTCCATGGGGAAAGGCGTTGGCGAGCGGCCCAGTTAGTGGGACTAGAGACGATTCCGGCCGTGGTTCGCCGGAGAGACTACGATAGCGGCACCCGGCTCGTGCGACAGCTCGTGGAGAATATCCAGCGCGAGGATCTGAACGACGTCGATCGAGCGGCCGGCCTATTGCGACTGAAAGAGGTGATGCAGGTAGAGATGGACGCTGCGATCTCTGAGACCGCTGCGACCGATAGCGAAGGTCCGCGAGCGGGGGAGCGACAAACGCCCTGGTCCCGGACCATCACCTGGGCCAAGGTCGGTAAACGGCTGGGCTATACCAGACAGCGCATCCACCAGCTCATTCGGTTGCTTGACCTGCCCAAAGGGATAAAAGAGGATGTCCGCCAGGGAAGGTTGAGCGAACGGGAAACGAGGGTCTACCACGGCCTTCGTAAGAGACAGCAAGAAGCGCTGCACCGGGCTCGTTACAGAGAAAACCTAAGCCAATCAGAGATTAGATCGGTGGCCCGCTATCTAAAAGAGGAGCCTACCAGGAGCGTAAGCCGAGCCATCGACGAGGTACGGCATCCACCTCCTCAGGATGAACAAGGGTTCGATCCTTCATTCGAGCAAAGTGCATCACCGGAAACTACTGTCGCTAACACTCCCCTGGCGGGTGAGGGTGCGACGGCAGAGGATTCGAGGCCGATCGGCGACGATAGGCAGCCGTCAAGAGCATTGCGGACGCAGCCATGGACAGAAGGTGGTGTTTTACCTCCCCGGCAGACCCGGCCAACCGGTATCGACCGTCTGGATTACGTCCGTGGACATCTTGCCCGTGTTCAGCGACAGGGATTGACGCCGGCCGAGCAGCAGGAAACGGTCCGCTTATTGAAGCTTATCCAGCAAGACGTCTCCTCTCTTTTAGATTCCCTGCAGACTGATACGAATCCGGAAGTCTAATACC
>JBARZW010000494.1:0-4081 GCA_049650305.1 Promineifilaceae bacterium (SeqCode) | reverse complement strand
AGCAGATCTTGGCGAAACTTACGTGTTCGTTCTTCGCTCCCGATCGCTCGTGTGATGGCAGCGACCGCTTCCCTCCCACCAACTCTGGTGAGTAGACGAGCAATGCTTTCCCGGACCACTACGTCCTCCTCCTCTGGGAGTCGCCCGGCCAGGATCGGAATAGCATGATTGCGAAGCTCGGCGAGGATCGAAGAATGGATCTGTCCTTCTCCGTCAAAGAACCTTTCGTCGCTCATTTCAGACAGTATGCGAACCATGCGGCGGCGAACGACAAGCTCTCTCGACGCCGTTTCAACAGCGTTCTCTTTGCCCTCTTCTCGCAGATCTATGGGCTGTACCAGACGGTTTGTGAGCGGCAGGACGGCATACTTACTTCGACGCAGGAGATTTTCCACCAATTCGATCAGCATTATTCCCGTGCCGGCAGATAACCAGTGAAGCCACTCTCGAATGATCGCCGCCATCGCTTCTTGTGACTCAGTTCTGGCCAACGACTCGATCGCCTTTGCTCTCGTTATCTCATCGAGCGTCTCATCCTGGATCATCCTGACCAGCTTACCTTGCCTCACCAGTCGATCGCGACGCCGGTTTTGAATGAGGATCGCCAGCGCTTTTTCGGAGGTCACCTGCATGTCTGGATTGACATCCTCCCTCACCCTTCGTTCAAGAGACGCGATGCTCTGCTCGTACAAATCCCGAGACAGATTCGCGGCGTTCTGACCGATCCATTCGGCCGCGGACACTCGAATCGCCCAATCAGGATGGACCAGGGCCTCTAAGATATATGACATGCAAACGTACTCGTTTTCTGCCAGATACCCCTGCAGTAAACCTGGTGGTGCATCCGTCAACAGAAGGGCGCCTATTATCTCCTGGGGTATCGTGGGGTCGCTCACAAGCCGGGACAAGGCCTCCACCTGACCTTCCAGCAGACAATAAGCCGCGAATCCTTGCCCGTATTTATTCATGATCAGCCAGATGGCATCTCGCACAACACATCGCCATTTCGCAGGCAAGCTGGGGCTTATGCCGGTCATCCAGGCCATCATCTCGCTTCGATCATTCAAACCCTCAGCTACCAGGATATCTATAGCAAGAGTTACCATGTGATCCGGATCTTTCAGAATCTGCTGGGATATCTCGTCACGAAATTCGCCGGACATCAGGAGAATGTACTTTCGCTGCTCATTTATCCCTGCGTCTGCCAGGAGTAGCCTAAAAACGGGATCTTTCTCAGACGACATGGCTACCAGTGCGGATAAACAGGCCACCTCCATCCCGGTTACGTCTCCAGTGCGCAACAGCGTCCACAGCGGGTCAAGCATCATCTCCCTTTCTCCATCGTCCAGCTCCACTTGGCCCAGAAGTGAAAGAGCTGCCCCGATTTGTTCGCGATCAGATCCTTCAAGCATGCTAATTATCCGGGTGCGAATAGCCTGATTATCAACTTCGATGGCACATATTGCCTGACAGGCGGTATTTCGAACAGCAATTGAAGGATCGAGTACAGCAATTTCCCATAACCTTGGAAGCAGCGCGCAAGCCTCTGGTCCAAGCTCCATAAGGTTTCTCACTGCTTCGCGCCGGATTTCGCACTGTTCGTCAACCAACTGCAGGCACAATAACTGAATATCGAATTTGGACATGTCTATCTCCCTTAATTGCGTCCCCGCCGGTGCAAAAACACCCGTATCCAGCCTACTGGTATCAGTCATTGGCGGTGCGTGAAAAATGAGAAGGTTCATGCCAGCGAATCAACAATAGAACAGGCGAAATGCGACACCAGCAAAAACGACCGCAGGGCTTTTTATCCAGTGAAACCGTTCGAAGAAGACCAGGCAACAATTTCTATCTAGGAGTCGGAGTCATTGACCTTGCGGGCTGAGAGTTGCGGCTCTATCGAGGAGTTATGTGTTTAATTTAGGGTAATCTGGGGAGTGTGGCTTGGCTTCTAGCGTTTCTGGTGTAGATCCCCGAACATGGCCAGGTAAGACTCCATGCCTGCCCGCAGGTTGGAGGACAGATCCAGGCCAATCGATTGATCGAAGACATGACACTCATCGAAAAAGATGGCTGCTGTCTTCGCAAGAGCTCGAAGAATCTCGGAATCTTCCGTGTTTTGGGGCAGTGTCTCCTGCAGTTCAACCTGGAACTCAGGCGGGAGGTGATGGACCGGCCGGAAATGGTGTGGATCGAACCCCCTTCGAATACAGACCAGTTCGATAGCTCTCGTCCGTACCGTTTCGAGATAGTGTAGCGCTCGCCAATTATGCCCGCGAGAAATGGAGACGGCCACATGGGTGATATAGTGCCAAATTGAATCGAGGAGACGACGGTATTCAGCTTCCGGGCCGGTCACAACCCGATTTTCCCAACTAGATTGCATTGTCTCTTCGATCTGACCTGAGTGGTCGAAAACAACTCTCCACCGGCTGCGCTTAGCGAATAGATCCTTGAAACCTGAGAACCCAATATCCATCTCCAGGTAGTTGGTCAGCAAGAACCCTGCCAGGAACATGTTCTCGGCATAATTAACTTCGAAGGAGGATAGGACTGGAAATAGTACCGCAATCCGAGTTTTCCAATCTGATAACACCTCAGAGACTTGGCTATCTTCGGCCACTACCACCGAGAGGTCGATATCCGAATAGCGATCGTCAAAGCCATCGGCCGCGGAGCCAACAAGGAGAACCCCGACTAGTCGCTCATCTTGGCCTAGGGACGCCAAGAGATCGTTCAGAATGGTCAGACGATCTTCTTCAGTGAAATGTGCCCCGGTTGAGGAGTTTGTGTATGAATCAACGTTCACCATTTGGCTAGAGAACCTTCTGCGATGCTGGAGGAGTGGCTGCCCGCGCACCAATCTGGACGGGTAATCGCTTCCTCAGTGGTCCTGATGAGGCGCCGGGTTAATATGCTCCGCTCCGGCTAGCTTGTCGACCAGCTGTTCAGGTTTGTGAATGAGAATAGGTAGGCACTGGGAGCAGATCCATTCTTCCTGTCTCCTATACCTTATCGAAACAAGAGGAACCTGATTCTCTGTGCGCATGCAGTTTAAACAAGCATTGATATTGTCTGGATTACTCACTTGATTCGTCTCTCCTATTATCTGAGCGACCGACAAAGCATGGGTCAGAATAAGTACATATTTAGCGCGGCCTGTCGGGTTCAGGTGATGAATAGCTTGCGGCTCATCTCCTTGGTATGGGATTATGAACGTCTGAAACTTGGTCGGCGTTGTGCAAGAGCCAATTTCGGACCGAAAAAGTCTACCCGATTAACGGGATTGGTGCGAGACAAATTATTGGAAGCGAGGATGTCGACCGAAAGCCTGAGCCCTCGAGAAAGCGTCCCAGATACCACCACCGATCTGCATCAACCGCTCGTTCCGGAGACCAGTAAATCATGAATATCCCATCCGAGATCCCCCGAAGACCAACAAAGGTTGCCCAGGATAACCAGGTCAATATCCAGCCCAGGGTAGGAGTAGAACCGGCAACTGACGCCATCCTCTTCCCCAGTGTGCCCGTAGCGTACAATCCCGTCTTGATCATCGATAAGAAACATGGTTGCGTAACCATATTTCCAGGTATAACCAAGGTGCTTATCGGGAAATTGAAGGACGCGCGGAGTAAGCATCTGGGCTGTCATTTCGGCCGAAAGCAGACCTCCGTCTTTCAGTCCTTGGGCAAACCGGCAGAGGTCGGCGGCTGTAGAAGTGGCTCCACCATCGGCCGCAGCCTCCGGCGTGGTGGAGTAGATATTTTTCCGCCAGCCAACGATGTTATCGTCTTCGCCGGACTCTGGAATGTACCCTTCCGCCACTTCGTCATGGACGCCATCGAGGGGGATGAAATCCGAACGGGTCATGTTCAACCGGGCGAATATGTTGTCCCGGACATAATCAAAATAAGTTTGCCCGGTGAGGCGTTCGATTACCAATCCCAGCAGGATATAGTTGCTGCCACTGTATTGATAACCTTCGCCGACCTTGGCCAGCGGCTCCTCATCGATAAAGAGCGGAAGATAATCTTCATTGTTTCTGAAAAGATAGATGGGGTACTTGCGGCACAAAGCTTCC
>JBARZW010000493.1:0-3881 GCA_049650305.1 Promineifilaceae bacterium (SeqCode) | reverse complement strand
TAAGTCGGACTTTCGATGTCTTCCTAAACGATGATGATATCGATGAATATGACGAGACAATCAACCTGACTCTAAGCAGCCCAAGCCAGGCGCTAATAGGCAATCAGACCGAGGCCACGTTGCTTATTGTCGACGAAGACCCGGTGCCTAGTGTGCAATTCAACCAAACCAACTACTTTGTAATCGAAGCCGGTGGTACATGGGTAATCCCTGTCATATTAAGCGGGGTATCTGAGAAGTCGGTCACCGTAAATTTCGCTACCAGTGACGGCTTGGCCACGGCCGGGAGTGATTACATAGCTATCAGTGGTACTTTGACCCTTGCGGACGGCCAGGACCGCATGAGTTTTACTGTAACTATCCTCGATGACAACATTCAAGAGCCGAACGAAACGATCGTTCTCACGCTGGATAATCCCAGTAATGCGATCTTAGGAATCCGGCGTGAAGCTACTCTGACCATTGTGGACCATAATTATCCAGTCTACATACCCTTTCTTGCGAAAGAATTTTCCTTCTTTGGTGAGCATAACGACTCTTGCAGTACAGCCTACCAGATACAGGCTAACGAAACTAACGTATTTCTCCCTGAAGACGTTGATGATTGGTACCAATTTGATTTAACAGGCTCCGGCAATCTTATTATCGAGTTGACCAACTTTGTGCCCTTGAGGGGACAACTGACCGTCTGGAAGGGAGCCAGTTGTAGCGAGGCAGCAGAGAACAGGCCCCTAGGCAGCAATGGTGAAACAAGCTCCACGAAAATACTCGACCCCATAGGGACTCAAGATAGCGGTCACTATTATTTATACGTCAGTAATGATGGTTTACTCAATTACAGCGATTTGTATAGGTTGTTGATCAAATTCCCTTGATAGAGATCATTGCCTGAGAGCAGAGGTGATTGACCGGCAATATGGATTGAGAACCTCGAAGATGGCCTTTCTCAGGCTAGGTGATTGATTACACTATGGCAGCCGAGAAGATTGATTTAAACCAAAGCAGTCCTGAGGAGCTGGCCATGCTGCCGGGAATTGGCCCGGTCCTGGCGGCGCGAATCGTCCAACGCCGCGAAGCCTTTGGCCCTTTCACGACTGCTACCGAATTGGCTTTTTTGCCAGGCATATCGATCGAGACGGCTCGGTCGCTCGCGAAATTGGTGAGGGTCTCCTTGATACCGCGTGATGATGGCATTGACGGCGAACCGCGGGGCGGCCGTCAAATCGAAATCAAAAGCCCAATAGCCGAAACAAGCACCGGCAGTATTTACTTGGCCCAGATTCTCGAGCAAGATCGTCTAGTCTACTTGAAGATCTTATTCGGTACCTTTTCAAAAGAAAGCGAGCTTGTCAAAACCTTTCGATGGGCGATATCGGCCGTCGCTGCGTTGAACCACCCAAATATCGCCAAGTTGCAAGACCTGGGTCTCACCAAGGACGGGCGGCTTTATCTTGTTACTGAATACATACCTGGACGACTACTCTCCGACTACATGACCGAAAATGAAGGTCGGGAGACGCTAGCGGTGCCTTTTAAAGCACTGACCCTTGTCAGGTATGTGGCTGATGCGCTTGCCGCCGCGCACGGCGTCGGCGTCGTCCATAAGAATTTAACCCCTGAGAATATCCTCGTCCGACCAGACGGGACACCCGTGTTGCTTGGTCTGGAAACTCCTTCCTTAGCAGAATACCAACTTGATAATACGGAAGAGATGCAGAAGTATCTGTCACCTGAACAGCTGCAAGGGAAAGCGTTGGATGGCCGCAGTAACATCTATTCTTTGGGCATCATCCTCTATGAATTGCTGACGGGCAATAAAATCAATCCAGATATTCAATTGCCGCTCTCACTGCCGTCCTTAAATAACGTTCGAGAAGATTTTTCACCGCAGACATATGACCTGGTCCGGAGAAGTATACAGGAACACAGTTGGGCGCGTTTTCAATCGATGAATGACTTGTTAGAAGCTCTAGCCACGGCCTATCTGGCTGAATGGCTGGCGGGTAAAGATGTCGCTCCACTAACCACGCTTGACCATGCACCAGGGGCCGAAACAACCGTACCAGTAACTGTGCTTGCTCAAAAGCCGCCTGAAGCCGTCAGGCGATACGGCGGTGGTCGGTTACTATACGTGTTTGGTTTCATGCTATTGTTGCTTTTTGCCTACCTCGCGTTTGTAACGGTGACGGGATCGATGACGGCCGGCGCTGATAACAGACAAGACAATGGCTCGGTTCAACTTCTGAGGACAGAAACCAATCCTGATGCAGGGTCGCTTACACCAACTGGAAGCGCCATAGATAACATGCTAACCGCCCGGGCGCTTATTGCGCCTGCCGCTGTAGTTGTAGACGAAACACCCACATTCATACCTACGCCTACTGATACGCCAACTGTGACTCCATCACCCACACCGACACACACACCCACCCCGACTGCGACCCCCACACCGACGCACACAGCCACACGAACACCCACTAATACACCAACGCCCACACCTACGAGAACGCGGCGGCCGCCGACGCCCACCTATACGTCCACGCCTACAAGTGTTCCACAGCCACCGCCACAGCCACAGCCACCGAAACCTACTTCGGTTCCACCGCCAGCACCAACCACACCTCCCACCCCCACACCGCCCACACCTGTTTAGCTATACCGGCGATGGCGAGGCGTTCCGCCTTATATCACCAGAGCGATTATTTGTGCCGGAGCTGTGTTTTATGAGTGTTTAGGATTAGGCGTTCAAACTCTTGTGATTCACGTGACGACGAGAAGGTGAGCGTTTCTTGACTCATATTCGCTTCACCGGCTCCGAAATGCTCTTGTGCCTCCGCCCGGTCTTCTTGGGTTACCCTTCATTTTGCTGATCAACTCTTGCCTTCAACCGAATGAATCTAGACAGGTATTCACCCCCGGCTGGCCTCAATAATCCACTGTCGCTAACGACTTCCCTCATTCGCAATGTTCTCGCGCCGCAAGGCTTTTCAGTTACTGATAGTGCTAATCCATCGTCTGACCCAGAATCAAGTCGGAGCGCTGGTGTCTTTCCGGGAAATCCAGAGTCACCATGGCAACCTCAAGAATCATACCTGGGAATCTGGATCTCAAAGCAAGAACTAGCCAGCATACCGACCTCTAGCCCTTCCTGGGACCACTTCAAGGCAACAGCAGACAAGGATCTAGGCATCCCGGTTCTGTGTGACCCTGACATAAATGGCATACCAGCCAGGAGATCAGGTTCAGCTTCGACATTGGGATCAGTTGCCCCCCCCGGAGGGTATCATATGGGATTCCCTGCCTCTAGGGAGGAAAACGCCAGATTTCACGTTTTGGATCTTCTCCTCCATGCCGATCCATGCTATACTCAATGGTAGTGCTTTTGCAACCGGTTGCGTTCTCAAGACTCGCTGTTAGTCAGCCTGGATGCCACACAAGCGCAAACTTCTTAATTAGATCGGTGCCATTTCAGTTGTCATACCTAGGATTAACCTGATTTCGATCCCGGACATCATTAACCTGGAGAATAGAGCCATGACAGGACGAGTAATTGTACACAGCCGTCGCCTTTCAGCGTTGTTCGTAGGTATCACCGCGGCCTTGCTGTTGTTGGCAATGTTGGGCATTGTCGCCACGAGCTTTGCCGTAGAGGTTCCTACCGCCCATTACACTCTGGATATCGGCTATCTGGGCACGACTTTTAGTGGTACTCTCAAGACCCAACCAACGGCCGCTAACCCCGAAAGCAAATTGTGGTGGAACGACGGCTTCTGGTGGGGAAGCCTTTGGAATATTACCGCGGAGGAATACCGCATCTATCGTTTGAATTGGGGGACTCAAGCATGGGAAGACACCGGCGTTGCTATAGACGACCGCCCGGA
>JBARZW010000492.1:0-12547 GCA_049650305.1 Promineifilaceae bacterium (SeqCode) | reverse complement strand
TGGATGGCGATACATCCAGAACGAAAACCGGTCTTTAAGGGCAAAGCTCTATCCAACTCTGGATTGAGCGAAGTGGGGGACGAGAAGATTATATGGCTTAATAGCAACGAGTAAAAATGAGCCGCATTGCTTATTAAAAATCGGTTCTCTCGCGTTTAACGGGAATCGTGCTTTATGGAACCACACTCAATGACCAGAAAACTCAAGCTAAGTTACATACTGGAAATCGCGGCGAGAACCTTTATCCAGGATACAGATGGCTTCAGACACCAGGCAACTATCATTCTCACGGCCGTTCATGTCTCCTGAGAATTATTTGGTCAGTTTTTCGTCGCTTATACCGTTCTCAACGATGTGTAATCCGGAGGGAAAGGACGAGTAACTCGCTAGATAATGTCAACTATTTGCAGTCATTATTTGGTAAATGTGTAGTGGAATACCGCAGTTATTGGACCTGAGTAAAAGGCTGTTATCAAAATGGGGAGCGACTGATTCCTAACCGATATCTTGTTGACAAGGTACTTGTCACCTAAGCATCGATAGCTTTGTACATAGGTGGCCTTGTAAGATACCGTCAAACTGGTAACCATAGGGCTAAATGAAGTGTCTAGAAACCCCTGTCTCCATATGGTTCCTGGACTTTGATTTTCGTAATGAGTTTCTGGACTGGGGCATTAGGAGACGAATCGTGCTCTTCCACCGACGCACTGCGTGGGCCTCTTAAAGGGGTTTTTCGGACGTGCACTTCGTCTGCTCTAAAACGGCACAGGCCGACTGGTTTGCCTGTCAAGGAAGTGGAATACCAAGATCTGCGGGCATTCTCACCGCTAATGTACTCCCACGTAAATCCGTATGGCCGGTTTGATCTTGAATATGTCTGATCGTTTGGCGTTGAAAGGATAGTCTAATAAGGAAGAAGGAAGCTGGTCAAGCGGCTGGCCTCTCAACTCCTTTCCCTGGTGACAGCTTCGCCACCTTAAACCCTTCTAGTTAAAGTTCACTTCATACCCGCGCCGCGATTCTATGACCGGTCGTTTGTTTCTTTTCAATCTGCTGGGTGAATGAGTGACTGTCCATTTTTCTTTAACTGAACTTGTCTCAAACCCAACCCAATATTGATTTTACACATATGGTCTTGACAACGTCGATACAATAATGCACTATATAACTAGTCGCATAGTAAAAAGTTATATAGTAATTAATCATATACGGTTATACAGATATGAAACTAGAGTTCTTCATACTTGGAATACTAAACTTCAGACCTTTTACCGGTTACGAGATGAAAAAGTATATGGATACAGAGGGGCGGTTTGGGCGGCGACGTGCCCATCTAAGCCAACTGTACCGTACCCTTAAACGCATGACCGAAGCGGGTTGGATCGAATTTGAGGTGCAAGAACGTGAATACCAACCAGACCTGAAGTGTTACCACATCACGCCATTGGGAAAGGAGACCTTCATGGCCTGGTTGAAGGCCGCAGATGAACCTGAATTTCGTTTTCATGAGCTGGGATTCATAAACCGCTTTGGCTTTTCCAGCATGTTAGAAAAGGAAGTGCTACTGGCTCAGCTGAACGCGGAGCTGGCGTACCGTCGAGAGCAAATAGCTGAGTTCCGCAACCGCGACCGCACAATTGAGGATTTAGAGCCAACTGGCATCGTCAATGAAGATAATATTGAGTTAATCGCCGAGATAATCCACGAATATGGCACTGGCTCAATGGACCATTACGTGGGCTGGTTGGATAACGCCATCCACCGTATACAAACCGAGATGTAATCTATGACCGCCTGCGCTATTCGGAGTGAAAAATGAAAGCAATCATGATCATGTTCGACACACTCAACCGGCACATGTTGCCGCCCTATGGGTGTGAATGGACTCACGCTCCCAACTTCTCCCGGCTGGCGGAGCAGAGCGTAACCTTTGATAACTGCTATGCTGCAAGCGTGCCCTGTATGCCAGCTCGCCGGGAACTGCATACCGGCCGTTACAACTTTTTGCATCGTAGCTGGGGACCCCTGGAGCCATTCGACGACTCTATGCCCGAGATATTGAGAGAAAACGGCATCTACAGCCACCTGGTCAGTGACCACCAACACTATTGGGAGGACGGCGGCGCAACTTATCACACGCGTTACAGTAGTTGGGAGTTTGCTCGCGGACAGGAAGGTGATCCCTGGAAAGGGCACGTGGCTGATCCTGACACCCCAGCAGATTTGAAGCAATTCAAGGGTGGTATGGTACGGCAAGATTGGATTAATCGGGGCTATATGACCCGTGAAGAAGATCATCCGCAGGCGTTGACCTTCGCCAACGGCCTGCAT
Source organism: Promineifilaceae bacterium (SeqCode) (assembly GCA_049650305.1). Classification (GTDB taxonomy): domain Bacteria; phylum Chloroflexota; class Anaerolineae; order Promineifilales; family Promineifilaceae; genus UBA11865. The sequence continues at coordinate 10,216 of JBARZW010000492.1, read as the reverse complement.
TTCATCCACACTAACCATGAACAGGATAATTGGTTCCTGCAAATCGAGACCTTCGATCCCCACGAGCCATTTTTCACGCACCAAGAGTACAAAGATCTGTATCCGCACGATTATGACGGTCCTCATTTTGATTGGCCTGATTACGCCCGGGTGACCCAGACCGAAGAACAGGTACAGCACGTCCGCTACGAATACGCAGCGCTGGTCAGCATGTGCGATCGTTACCTGGGCCGGATATTGGACACGATGGATGAACTAGATATGTGGGATGATACGATGCTCATCGTTTGCACGGATCATGGCTTTCTATTGGGCGAGCATGATTGGTGGGCCAAGTCGATTCAGCCCTGGTACAATGAACTGGTCCATATCCCGCTCTTCCTATGGGATCCACGCAGCCGTGAGCGAGGCCAACGACGCGAAAGCCTGGTGCAAATGATCGACTTCGCCCCGATGCTGCTCGAGTTCTTTGGCATTGAACGGCCGTCCGACATGCAAGGCGCGCCTTTGATCGACACCCTGGCTACAGACGAGCCGGTTAGGGAGGGGGGCCTATTTGGCATTCACGGGGGGCACGCCAACGTTACCGACGGTCGCTACGTCTATATGCGCGCCCCCATTAATCCGGACAACAAGCCTCTCTACGAATACACCCTCATGCCCACCCACATGCGCGCGCGCTTTGGGGTGGCCGAACTTCAGGATATCCAACTGGCCGAGCCATTTTCCTTCACCAAAGGTACGCGTACTATGAAGATCGAAACCCGTTCCATGTTTAATCCCCACGGCTTTGGCACCATGCTTTTCGACCTGGAATCCGACCCAGGCCAGGAAAATCCCATCGTCGACGAGGATATTGAACGGCGAATGATCCGATTGTTAGTGGCGTTGATGCAAGCCAATGACGCACCGCCGGAACAGTATGAACGGCTGGGGCTACCGGACGATGGCGATGTGCGCGACGAACACCTATTACTTAAAGCACAGCACGAACAAGCGTTGCGGGCGATGCAACCGGCCCGGATTATGGCCCCGGAAGCGGGTGACGGCCACTTCAACCTGAACACACCCCTTAAAGAGATAATGGCCGATCCGGATGCTACCGCCATTCTCAACAAACATTTTCCCGGTTTTACCGAAAATCCCATGTTAAAGATGGCCGAAGGCGCCTCGCTGCAACAGATTGCCGGTTTTGCAGCCAGCGTTTTTACAGATGAAAAGCTAACGGCAGTTGCCACTGACCTGCAGCAGCTTGGTTAGGACAAGTCCTTGAATCTGATGCACACCACAATGGAAAAAGACCGTTATGGTAGGGGCAAGACAATCGGGAGACCACTTAGTCTCACGAGACGACGTCACACTCGACTGCTTTGTCCTTACATCTAAGGAGGTGACCGCAACGCCACATCATCTAAAGTTCAATGTTAATTAGCGGAAGATAAAGAATCTTATCATAGAGAGGAGTCAAAAATGAACGCCAGAAAAAATATTCGTCTGATTGGTTTGCTGCTCATCTTGGCCTTGTTGTTGGCAGCTTGTGGCACAACGGCCACTGAGGAGACTACGGTCGACGAGACAACGACCGAGGAAACGGCGGCCGAAGAAACGACAGAAGAAGAGACGGTTGTTGAAGAAACAACCGAACCCACCGAAATCACAATCAGTTACCTACAAAAATTGACTGACCTGGATCCCCTTAACGCCAACAACCCAGCCGCAGGGGCTATTGGCCAGGGTCTCTTCGATACTCTCCTCAGGGCCGACGACGAAGGTAACATCTATGGCTGGCTGGCCGAGTCATGGGAGATTTCTGAAGACAAATTGACCATGACGTTCAAACTGCGAGAAGGCATCACCTTTAGCGATGGCACCCCACTCAACGCCGATGCCGTTATCTTCAGCATGGATCTTTTCCAAAATCCAGAGTTGTATCTGGGAACAAACATCCAATCAATGACCGGGTGGGAAGAACTGGATGATCAAACGGTTCAAGTTACATTCAGCCGGCCTGATGCGACGGCCCTGTACACATTTACGGGTGCATCGGCATCCATCGTTTCTCCCACAGCTTACCAGGAACTGGGGGCCGATGGCTTTGCCCTCAACCCCGTTGGCAGTGGCCCTTACTTGCTGGAGAAGTGGGAGCCCGGCGTCGAAGTTATCATGGTCAAGAACCCCGATTATTGGCAAGAAGGCGTTGGATTGGCCGATCGTATCGTTTGGAGGAACTTCGCTGATGGCGCCGCGGCCGTCTTGGCCACCCAGAGTGGTGAAGTGGACCTGCTGCATGAGCAAGAACCAAAAGATATCCCGCTCTTTGAAGGCGTTGAAGGCATGAAAGTTGGAACCTACGAAGGCGGCTACTATGCGCTAATCCTTAATACCCAAATGCCACCCTTTGATAAGGTCGAAAACCGCCAGGCGCTGGTCCACGCCATTGACGCCAATGCCATTGCCAACGTCGCCTTCGAAGGGTACGCCAAACTGTCGGCCGGTTTGCTGCCGCCGGCAAGTTGGGCCTATGATCCCAGTATTACGCCTCCCGAACGTGACCCTGGCAAGGTAGCTGAACTGTTAGCTGCGGCCGGTAACCCCGAGGGCTTTGACTTCAAAGTTTCGGTGACTCCCCAACCCTTCCGTGCGCAAGTTCTAGAGATTATGCAGACCGGGCTGTCTGAAGTCGGCATCAACATGGAGGTTGAGGTCAACCAATTCGCCCGGCATATCGAAATTCTCCAGGCGGATTTCGAAGGCGCCAATGCGGCTTTTGTTGTGCAGCAAGCACTACACCCCAATCCAGAAACCAACTTCTATATTTACCTGGGCTGCAATTCCTTTTTGAAGTTCAGCGGCTACTGTGACCCTGAGAATACGGAATTTGATGATCTGGTTTGGGGATCACAAACCTTCTTTGACAATGAAACCCGGGCTGCCATGAGTCAGCAAGCTAATCAGATAGTCATGAACGATCTTCCGGCTGTGAGTTTCGTTTTCCAGGACAATATCCATGTTTGGAACGAGGCTAAATTGGGTGATTACACCCCGGCCTATGGCGGTGGCTACAATTATCTTTGGCTGGAACCAAAAGAGTAACTAGTTTATTTGAGGAAGTAGGTGACTGGCGCCGAAGAGACGCCAGTCACTTTCCAATAAGGGAGGTTCCCACGTGGTCCAATACATAGTACGGCGTTTGTTAGAGACGATTCCGGTATTGTTAATCGTCACTTTCATCGTCTTTACCCTCATGTTCCTGGCCCCTGGCGATCCAGTCTACCTGTTGGTGGATTTTGAACAACTGGAAGGATTGGACCAGGAGCAACTGGAGATCCTAAGACACGAAAAGGGATTGGATAGGTCGATTTTTGTCCAATACGGTGATTGGCTTGGGCAAGCCCTTCAGGGAGATCTGGGCCATTCCGTCTTCGGCAACCGGCGGGTGGTCGACATGATCACCAGCGCCTTTCCGGTTTCAATGGAATTGGCTCTACTCAGCATGATCTTTGCCTTGATCGTTGCCATTCCGGTGGGTGTCTATGTTGCTCTCAAACCCAACTCCCTGGGCGACCTCCTCGGCTCTAGTATGGCTATTGCCGGTATTTCCGCCCCCGGATTTTGGGTAGCCCTAATACTTATTTTTGTATTTGCGGTGCAGCTAGATTGGTTGCCTTCGGGGGGATTCGTGCGTTTTTCCGAAGACCCGAAAGCAAACCTGGAAAGAATGATATTGCCGGCGCTTACTCTAGGAATTGCGCTGATGGCCTCCGTGATGCGAATGACTCGCTCTGGCATGCTGGAAGTCATGCACCAGGATTATGTGCGCACGGCCCGCGCCAAAGGGGCCGGGGAACGAAGGGTCATCTTCCGTCATGCCTTCCAAAATGCCATATTACCTGTGTTAACCATTATCGGGCTGCAGTTTGGTGTCTTGCTGGGCGGCGCCGTGGTTATTGAGCAGATATTCACGATTCCGGGCATGGGACGCCTGGGACTCGACGCGATCTTCAGTCGTGATTTCCCGGTGGTGCAAGGTGTTGTGTTAGTCGTGACGCTCACGTTTCTAATGGTCAACTTATTGGTTGATTTGCTGTATGGCGTATTAGATCCACGTATACGACTGTCGTAACGACCGCGTCAGCAATCCTGACTGTGTCGTTCTGTGGCAATCACTGTATCGTATTGTGAGGAAACGATGTCTACTATTATTACTGAGAAAATGGATGATCAGACACCACAGTCTGAGGATGCCGAGCCGGCCCAGAGGACCACTAGAACTGGATTCAGATATTTTCTGAAGCGGTTGTTTCGCCGTACGCTGCCCCGCATCGGTGCCGTTATCATCTTGCTCTTTCTTATTGGGGCGATCTTCGCTCCTTTGTTGACCCCATATGATCCTATCGAACCTGACTACGACGCCGTGCGACAACCGCCCAGCACCGAACATTGGTTGGGTACCGATGCCTTAGGACGAGACATCTATACCCGGATCCTTTACGGGGGGCGTATCTCCATCTTTGCCGCATTTGTCCCCTTGATCATTGCTGGCGTTTTGGGTGTGAGTTTAGGCCTCATCGCCGGAACGATGCGAGGTAGCGTAGAGACTGTCATCATGCGTTTTATGGATGCCTTACTCTCTATCCCGGCCTTGCTGCTGATGATCGTTATCGCCGGTCTATTAGGCCCGAACTTGATTAACGCCCTGATAGCCATCGGCATCGTCGGTGTGGCCCGTTATGCGCGCATCGTTCATGGCCAGGCCTTATCTGTTTCCGAGCGCGAGTATGTGCTGGCAGCGCGGTCGCTGGGCAAATCAACACCCGGAATCCTATTTCACGAGATTTTTCCCAATGTAACGGCGCCTATCATTGTGGTAGCTTCGCTCAGTATTGGCGGCATTATCCTGGCTGAAGCCACCCTTAGCTTTCTGGGGTTGGGTATCCAGCCGCCGACGCCCAGTTGGGGCAGCATGGTAGCAACCGGCAACCGTTATTTGCAACTGGCCCCGTGGATGTCGCTGGTACCCGGCGCGGCCATTTTTCTGATGGTTATGGCTGTAAACTTTCTTGGGGACGGCGTCCGGGACGCATTAGATCCGTACCTTTCCGGCAAGCTGTAAAAGCTATTCGTTTAACAGTTCATGGTTACTTGACAACTAACATCCCGTAGCTGATAGATAGTAGGTGGATGATGACCCAAGACAACCAACCTCTTTTGAAGGTGTCTGACTTAAAAACATATTTCTTCACCGAAGACGGCGTGGTTAAAGCCGTGGATGGTGTAAATCTTCACGTCAATCAGGGTGAAGTGCTGGGACTGGTTGGGGAATCGGGCTCTGGTAAGAGCGTCACCTCGTTATCTATCATGCGCCTGGTAGGTCCTCCAGGACGGATTATCTCGGGGGATATCGTCTTTGACGGCGTTTCCATAAATGACCTTTCAGATGCTGACATGGTGCAGATCAGGGGTGACAGTATCTCTATGATCTTCCAGCAGCCTCAGAGCAGCCTCAACCCGGTCCATACTACCGGCGATCAGGTGGCCGAAGTGTTCAAGTTGCATTCAGACATGGGCCGGTCAGAGATAGAAAATCGGACGATTGATATGTTCCGGTTGGTGGGCATTCCTGATCCGGAGCAAAAAGTCAAGGCCTATCCTCACGAGATGTCGGGTGGACAGGCGCAACGAGTCATGATCGCAATGGGGCTGTCGCTTTCGCCCCAGTTGTTGATCGCCGACGAACCGACCACGGCTCTGGATGTCACGATCCAGGCTCAAATTTTAGATTTAATGCGCAACCTGAAGGAGCAATTGAATACGGCCGTCATCCTCATCACCCACGATCTAGGCGTGATCGCCGAAATGGCCGACCGCGTCGCGGTGATGTATGCCGGCCAAATCGTCGAAGAGGCGGATGTAAAGGCCTTGTTTTCCCAGCCTCTACACCCCTACACTCAAGGCCTTATCGCCTCTATTCCCGTCCTGGGTTCGGTCACCGATCGTTTGCAGACCATCCCTGGCAATGTACCCAATCTCATTGATCTGCCGCCTGGGTGCCACTTTGCTTCCCGTTGCCAGGCTCGCGTTGACCATCAACTGGAGATTTGCTTGAACGAACAACCGGAACTGCGTCCTGTCGTCACCGGGCATCAGGTGCAGTGCTGGCTTTATCAAGATTCCGGAACCCACGTAGCGGCCCTCTCTGATCCTGTAGAGATGGTTGCGGCGACAGACAAATTCACGCCAAAGGAAACGACTGTTTCTACGAAGGAGCCCTCTTCCCCCCGAACCGAGCTGATCACAGTCGAAAATCTAGTCAAGTATTTCCCCGTGCGAGGCGGCGTTTTTAAACGAGTCATCGGCCAGGTGCAAGCGGTCGACGATGTGAGCTTCACCATCAAAGCTGGCGAAACACTGGGGCTTGTAGGCGAATCGGGTTGTGGTAAGACGACCGTCGGGCGCACTATTTTGCGTTTGTACCAGCCAACCGGTGGCTCCGTAATCTTTGACGGTCGTGATATTTTCACTATGAACGGTAGGGAACTCAAAGATCTTCGGCGAGATGTGCAAATGGTTTTCCAAGATCCTTATGCCTCCCTAAATCCCCGGAAACAAATTGGCCAGTCTGTCGCCGATGGCCTCAAGATTCACCATATCGGCAGCCCCCAGGAACGGGAAGATATGGTCATCGACATTCTCAAGAAAGTCGGCCTGGAAGATTACCATGCTAGTCGTTATCCTCATGAGTTTTCTGGCGGTCAGCGCCAGCGTATAGGCATCGCTCGTGCACTGGCCTTACGACCTAAATTCATCGTTTGTGACGAACCTGTCTCCGCCCTGGATGTTTCCATTCAATCCCAGGTTTTGAACCTGCTGAACGACCTGCAAGACGAATTTGACTTGACCTACCTGTTCATCGCTCATGACCTATCAGTCGTGGAGCACGTTTCTGACCGGGTAGCTATTATGTACCTGGGGAAAATGGTGGAGATGGCTCGGCGCGAAGAGCTGTTCAGCAACCCACTCCACCCCTATACTCAGTCCCTCATGTCAGCCGTACCCATCCCCGATCCTAACCGGGTGCATGAACGCCTCATATTAAAAGGAGATGTCCCCAGCCCGCTCAACCCGCCAAGCGGCTGTCGCTTTCATACCCGCTGCCCATTAGCCGTAGACCAGTGCCGGGTAGAAGAACCTCAATTCATCACTAAGACTCCCGAACATTTCGTAGCTTGCTGGTTAGTCGACTAAAGGAACAAAACTTCTTTATCCCCGAGATTCTCATAGGAGCTATGCCAAAATGCTGAAATCGTTAACCGATGAACAACAAACCTGGGTCGAAGCGACTATAGACAGCATGACCCTGGAGCAGCAAGTAGGGCAACTATTATGCCCGATGATCCCCCATTTCCAGACAGACGATTGGCTCAGATTGTTGCAACAAATACCCTTGGGCGCGCTTTTTATCCGCAGTATGCCCGGCGTCGCTATCCGAGAAATGCTAACGGCCATTCAAGAAGGCTCGCCTATTCCTCTATTGGTAGCCGGGGATCTGGAGCACGGCGCGATAGCCGTAGCAGATGAGGGCACCGTCTTCCCCTGGCCCATGGCTGCAGCGGCCGCTGATGATCTAGATCTGATTACCAAAATGGGCCGAGCGACAGCCACCGAAGCCCGCTACCGCGGTTTACATTGGAACTTTGGTCCGGTGGTCGACCTGAATCTCAACTTCAATAATCCCATCACCAATATCCGATCGATGGGCGATGATCCGGATCGCATTATTCGTTTGTCGGTGCCGCTCATAAAGAGTTTGCAAGCCGGCGGCCATTTAGCGGCCACCGCCAAACATTTTCCCGGAGACGGTGTGGACGATCGCGATCATCACATCGCCGGTTCGGTGAACAGCCTGCCCATGACTCAATGGAAGGAAACATATGGCCAAGTTTTCCAGGCGGCTGTAGACGCTGGAGTATTGAGTATCATGCCGGGCCATATTTCTCTGCCTGATTACCAGGGTTACCGCCACAATCCCGACGATGCACCCCCGGCTACCCTCAGCCGAGATCTGCTCATCGGGTTGTTAAGGGAAGAAATGGGATTTGACGGCCTCATTGTCTCCGATGCTTCGGTAATGAACGGCCTCACGACGCGCGTACCAGCAGCGGAACGAGCGGCCCGCAGCATCGCCGCTGGTATTGATATGTATCTGTTCCCCGACCCTGTACAGGATTTCAACTATCTGCTAGCTGGTCTACAAAATGGCCTTCTATCGGAGGAACGGGTGCGCGATGCTGCTCGACGAGTGCTCGAACTGAAAGCGCGCTTGAACCTACACGAAGATCCTTTCGGACCGTCGCCGTCAGCGACAGATAAAGAGTCATTCCGACAAGCAGCCCAGGAAATGGCTGATAAGAGTGTAACCATATTACGTACCGACGGCCGTCCGCCCCTTGCCCTTCAACCCGGAGCCAGGGTTCTCACCGTCACCGTTGGCGAGATCAACCAGATGCTTGGCGTCGAAGACCTGAGCGTGTTTGACGACGAGCTGCGGGACCGAGGTTTCAGCGTCACTCACCTGTTAAATCCCAACAACGATGAACTGCGAGAAGGGGCGGCCGAACACGACGTCGTTTTCATCAACGTCTACACCATGCCATTTGCCGTTATCGGCACTGTGCGAACAGTCATCGGACACTTTAATTCCTGGAGCTGGCGCTCTCTTTTTGCCGATAATTCCCATGTTGTTTATACAGCCTTCGGCAGTCCATACCTGCTTTACGAGATGCCCCACGTCCCCAACCTGATCGCGACATACGGGGCTAATAATGTGCAGCAGAGAGCAGCCGTGAAGGTCTGGCTAGGAGAGATCGAGCCCTCTGGAAGCTGCCCGGTGAGGTTACCTAAAACCAAAGTCAGACCTTTCGTAGAATGAATAGACCGCGAACCCTACAGTTGTTTATAGTGAAGAAGCGAAGTTTTGTAAGTAGAGAACAATAGCAAATTAAATTTCACGATAGAGTTAAAAGAGAGAATTAAAGATGTCCATGGAAACAAAGATCGAACAACTATTAACTGAAATGACATTGGAGGAGAAAGTCTCCTTATTGGCCGGGTCGGCTATGTGGTATACCACACCCGTCGAGCGGCTAGATATTCCAGCCATCAAAGTTAGCGATGGCCCCAACGGCGCCCGCGGCGGCGGTGGCTTTGCGGGTGGTACTATTACCTCGGCCTGCTTTCCAGTAGGCATCTCCCTGGCCTCAACCTGGAACACGGAATTGGTAGAGCAAGTGGCCCAGGCTTTGGGCGAGGAGGCCAAGACCAAAGGCGCCCACATGCTACTGGGCCCCACCATCAACATCCACCGCTCGCCCTTGAATGGCCGTAACTTCGAATGCTATTCCGAAGACCCATTCCTGTCGGCCCGGATGGCCGTCGCCTACATCACTGGTCTGCAGAGCCGGGGGGTCGGGGCCACCCCCAAACATTACGTTTGCAACGACTCCGAATTTGAGCGCAACACCATCAATTCCCAGGTTGGTGAGCGGGCTTTGCGCGAAATTTACCTGCCGCCCTTCAAGGCAGCGGTACAGGAGGCCGGCACCTGGGGCATCATGTCCGCTTATAACAAAGTCAACGGCACATTTGCCAGCGAAAATCCGACCACTCTCATCGATATCTTGAAGGAGGAGTGGGGCTTTGACGGTATTGTCATGTCTGATTGGTTTGGCACTAAAAGTACGGCAGCTTCGGTCAACGGCGGCCAAGACCTGGAAATGCCAGGTCCGCCCAATTGGCGTGGCGACAAGCTGCTGCAGGCCGTCCAAGGCGGCGAAGCAAGCGTTGATGCTATCGATGAGGCTGCCCGCCGCATGCTTCGAATCATCATCCGCTCCGGTGCCGACGAGAATCCAGAGGACAGGCCCGAGCAGGCCATTGACCGGCCTGAACACCGCGCTATAGCCCGCGCCGCTGCCACCGAAGGCATCGTCTTGCTCAAGAATGCAGCTGATATCCTGCCTCTCGACGCAAATCAAGATATGCGCTTGGCAATAATCGGACCCAATGCCAAAACTGCCCAAATCATGGGTGGCGGTAGCGCCCAGGTGAACGCCCACTACAGAATCACGCCTTATGACGGCATCCTAAACAAAGTCGACAAGACAATCCAACTCGGATACGAAATTGGTTGTACCAACCATAAGATTCTCTCGCCCCT
>JBARZW010000491.1:0-48570 GCA_049650305.1 Promineifilaceae bacterium (SeqCode) | reverse complement strand
CCGGCTACAACGGCGGTCATGTCGCCGCCGGCAGCACCTGGGATAATTGGGCTTATGAGACGCAGCGCTATTACATCTGGACGACTGGGCTATATGGCGACATTCAATCTGGCCTGGATGTAAGTCCTACGCTGGAGAGGTGGTTGCAGGCAGGTGGAGCAAGTCTTTGCCGGCAGGCGGCGGACAGATTGGGGATCGGGGATCTGGGACTGGGGATTGGGGATCGTCAGTAGTCCACCACGGGCAATATCACAATATCTTTTGGCGCTCGCCATTGCGGCGGGCGCTTTTTCTTGTTTGACGTCGCCAAGATCGCCGGGCTATACTGTGACCGGTGTGGGCTGCTTTGAAGCTGGGCTCATCCTGTAAAAGGTGACTCATATAATTCACTTACTAGGAGGATAACCATGGCTGTTTCCGTAACCTGGCACGGACACTCGTCCCTCTCTCTGGACGTTAGCGGAACGAACGTTTTGATCGATCCCTTTTTCACCGATAACCCCGTCTGCAGCGTTGAAGCCGGTGAAGCAGCGGCAGATTATATTCTGATCACCCATGGTCATGGCGATCATGTTGGTGACACCCTTTCAATCGCTAAACGTTGCGGCTCCTTGGTGATATCAAACTTCGAGATTTGTAGCTGGATCGCCTCCCACGGCCACGAGAAGGTCCATGCCCAACACATCGGCGGCGGCTACCAACATCCCTTTGGTCACGTCAAGTTAACCATCGCCTTTCACGGTTCCGGCCTGCCCGATGGGGCTTACGGTGGTATGCCAGCCGGATTCCTGCTTTCCGTGGAGGATAAGAAGATCTACGTCGCCGGAGACACGGCTTTGTTCTCAGATATGCAACTGATCGGCCAGGCGGGGCTTGATCTGGCTATATTACCTATCGGCGACAACTTCACCATGGGCCCCGACGATGCCCTGCAGGCAGTAAGTTTCCTGAAGGCCAAGGCGGTCATCCCCTACCATTACAATACATGGCAGCCCATTGAGCAAGATGTATCGGCTTGGGCCAGCAGAGTGCAATCCGAAAGCGACTCGACCGCCGTCGTTTTGAACGTCGACGAAACCTATACACTATAGGGAACTATTCAATATAGAAGTTAGTAAAAAGAGCGATGGAAGCTATTTCGGAGCGTGATCAATCCCCCGGTTCTTCGGGATCTAAGCAATGCTCACCGGGTGATCCTGATGCGAGAAGTAGAATCACTGTCTTGTGTTCATTGAAATGGCTACTGCTGTTGGTCATCTTTTCCCTTGTTCTGATCGGCTGCGGTGATGATGGCGGTCCCGAAGAGGTGACATCAGAGCCGGTCGATGTTCAGGATATCTCAACTCCTGACAGCCAACTCCCCCAGTCTGAGACCCGGGAATCCGATCCGGTTGCCACAGAGTCGATACCTACCCTAGCGTCTTCCCGGATCGCTGAGGTGCTCGACATCCCAAGCCTCGACGCCAATCTGGGCCTTCTAGATGAATACCGTCTCGAGATGCGGGCCCAATTCTTTGGCGAGAAATCCGCTGACGATTCGCTCGATTGGACGATCACGAGCCAACGGTCTGTGACGCGCGATCCGGCAGCCGTTCGGCTGGATGCATCGGTTCAGGGATTCGCTGGTCAGGATGATTTTAGCGAGATATCGCTGGTCCGGATTGGCGAGGAGAGTTACCTTGTCATTCCGTCGGTTGGTTGCATTAGCAGGAGTGGCGATGATGGCGAAGTTGGACAAATAATGACGCTCCCAAACGATCTCGTGGCGGGTCTTTCGGGCGCTCGGCTGGAGTCGCCGCTGAAGATCGTCAATGGGACGCCGTCTCATTACTACCTCTTCAACCAGGATGCCCGGCCTGAATGGCAGGATGAGGGATTAGCTCTAACCGGTCACCTGTATGTCGCGGAGGACGGTGGAACGGTAACTCGCATCGAACTGACCGCCTCAGGCACCGGGACGTTTCATCCGCAACGAGACCCAGAGTCCGGCATTTTCACGCTGGAGATCGACGTCACGGAGCTTGATAGTTCTGCGCCCGTCCAAGTTCCAGAATCTTGTGAGATCCCCGCCGAATATCCAGTTACTGATGATGCTTACCAGATCACCGTTATCGACGACTTAGTGAGTTACAGGACTCAGCTTCCCCCGGCGGATGTCCTGGCTTTTTTTGAAGAACAAATGCTAGAGAGAGGATGGATAGCCGGCGAGGAAGCCATCCTTCTCGACGACAGCGCGTTCTTAGTCTACGAGAAAGACGGAAACGGGCTGACTGTCAGCCTTGATATAGACTCAGCCGAGGAGGCGGTTGTCGTTCTGATCAGCCCCTAGCAAAGCCGGGATACTACTGCACAGGCGCAGTTAAGACTTCGGGCGAAAAACCACTGATCCGGCCGCCAGAGTCGATCGCCGCCAGGCTGACCGCGTAGGTCATTTCCGGGTCCAGGTCGGTCAAGGCGACATTGCCTGCGTCAGCTCCTGAAATATATCGGAACGGGGCGTAATCAGGCGAGTTGATAGGCCGGAATGATATGACATATCCGGCCGCCCGGGGATCCGGCAACCAGGTCAGGATATAGGCTCCGGGATCAGCCATTGGGGCGATCGTTGGCACTTCCGGGGGCGGGGGCGCTCCGGCCAGGTTGGCCACCGCGGCAAGATTCAGCTGTGCGACCTGGCGTAAGTAGTCGAAATCAATCTCGTCTGTCGTATCGCGACCACTGTGCTGGTTTTCTCGGTCCTCTTCTGACTCGGTAAGTCTCACCGCGGGAATGCCCGCATTCACGAATTCTCGATGATCACTCCACCGCCCTTCCCTATCTAGGCTGTCGATCACATCGACCCGGAAGGTAGGCAGGTACAGACCGCCAACCAAATCCAGGTAGCGCGCAAGCTGGCGGGAATTATGGGTGTCTGGTCCTGGAGAAAACACGCGAATCGATTGGGGTATACCCGGCCGGCCACCCACGATGTCATTATCCAGCGCTGCGTCTATGATCTGCCCATCAAGCATTTTGTTCTGGACGAAGTGCCTGCTCCCGAAGGTGCCTTGCTCCTCCGCAGTGAAGGCGGCAAAGACGATGGTCTGGTTCCACTGGCGCGAGCTGAGCAATCTGGCCAATTCGATCAGCAGAGCTACTCCTGAACCATTATCATTGGCTCCGGGCGCAGGACTGCCGCCATCATTGGGTTCAAAACTCCGAGAATCATAATGGGCCATCAAGACGATCGTACCTTCGTGATCGCTTATCCCTGGTAAGGTAGCGATGACATTCCGCTGGTTCGTCGAAAGACCATCGATATTGGCCTGGAAGTCGTCGTAGCCCACCTCAAGGTTGCCACTCCCTACTCTTTCGAATTCTCCTAAAATCCATCTCCCGGCCGCGCCTATTCCGTAGTCATCTCGCTGCGTTGTACTGAAGGTATTCCTGGTTCCGAAATTCTCAAGGGTCTGGACATAGGCCAGTAGCTGCTGTGAAGAAACGGCGTTCATGAGGGCTGAAATATCCGCATCGACGCGAGGCGTAATTGAGCTCGTCGGGTTTGTGACCAGCTGTATCTCGTTGAAGCTGACCGCTGGAGCCGGGGCGGGAGGTGTAGGAATGACCGGCACGTCTGGCGGCTCGAAAAGGGAGCAACCGGAAAGAAAGCCCAATGTTATCAGGCCAAAGGACAGGATGATTCTTGAGAATTTCACAATAACTATGAGTCCGGCAAAGAAGCTATTTCTCTGCGATATGAGGACGCGATTATTTTAACTCTTGCGTCAACTTACCGGTGGAGAGATACGAATTATGCAGAGCTATTTTTCAGCATCTTCGCCTTCAAGGTTTTTTTTGAAGACGTCAAATATGTCGATGGGTATGGGGAATATGATCGTCGTATTTTGCTCAACGCCAATTTGAAGCAATGTCTGCAAGTAGCGCAACGTCATCGCCCCGGATTCCTCGGCCATCGTCTTAGCGGCCTTGGCGAGTTGGAATGAGGCCTCCATCTCACCTTCGGCATGGATGACCTTTGCCCGGCGCTCGCGTTCTGCTTCCGCCTGCTTGGCCATTGCCCGGATCATATTGGGGCTGAGCTCTACATCCTTGACCTCAACAATGCTGACCTTCACACCCCAAGGTTCCGTCGAAGCGTCAATGATGGTCTGCAAGCGCTCATTCATTTGCTCTCGTTCCTGCAAGAGCTGGTCCATCTCCGACTGTCCGATCACGTTCCTCAGAGTAGTCTGAGCTATTTGCCAGGTTGCTCGCGTGTAATCTTCGATCTCGATGACGGCTGCGACTGGATCGACAACCTTAAAATAGGCCACAGCATTAACTGATACGGTTACGTTGTCGGCTGTGATCGCCTCCTGGGAAGGCACATCTAAGGTAACGGTCCGTAGCCCAACCTTAACCATCTTGTCGATGATGGGAATAATGAAGAAAAGACCGGGTCCTTTTGCTCCTTGCACCCTTCCTAACCGGAATACAACACCACGTTCGTATTCGTTGACGATCTTGATCGATGCCGCCAGGAGAACAAGTAATCCAACGCCCACAACGCAAACGATTGGTAAGATTGATCCAAAGATATTATCCATCGCTTCCCTACTCCTTACCGCTTAATGACCAGGTCCAACATACTTTCAGATACAATTATATAGACAAAGGCTATCCCCCGCATACCCGTTAATGTGGCTCAATCAGATTGGTAAAAAGATGATAGCGACGCCGCAGATCGCGACGACAGTTCCTACAATCGCTCGTTTCGATACCCGCTCTCCATAGAGGACGCGTCCTATTGGGATAAGTATGATTGGTGGAAGAGCCATCAGCGTTGCCGCCAGACCAACGGGAGCCAGCTGAACTGCCACCAAAGAGAGCCAGATCCCTAGGAAGGGTCCCACGATGGTTCCTCCGATAATGGCTGAGAATGCGTTCCGATTTCTCCACTGATGTATCGTATGGCGAAATTGGCCCTGGAAAGCCGCCACCAACCAGAGTATCACTATAGCCACCAGCGTTCGGATAGCTACGGCTGAAATGGCCGGATAATTGTCGCCTAGGGCAAATTTGGCTGTGATTAGGTTAGCAGCCTGGCCCAACGCCCCAATTAGGGCAAATGATAGACCCAGGACATATTTCTTTTCTGGAACCTGCGACTCGCCTGTGCGTCTTTCAGTGACTACCCAAGCGATGCCCGCGACAGTCAAGGCAATCCCGGCCAATTCGGAGGCACTCATCATTTCCCCAAGAAAAATCCAGGCCATGAACGTCGATATCAGGGGGACTGAAGCCATCATCAAGGTCGACAAGCGCGCTCCTACAAGGACAAAAGCCTGAAATAGGAAAGTGTCCCCAATCACCAGGCCAAGCACGGACGAGAGGGCCAACCACCCCCAGCGATATGGTTCCGTCCCAACGGGAAATATCGTCCCTTGCAAGATAAGATGGGTCGCCGCGATGAAGAACATGGCGAAGAGCAGCCGGCTGCGGTTAACAACACTGGAGCCAACCAGCCGTCCGCTGTAGCTGAAGAATATCGCCGTAAACGACCAGCAGAAGGCGGTTCCAAGGGCAGCCAGCTGGCCGAGGAGGATCACCGGGTATAACCTCGGTTCGGTTGAGAATTGCCTGGACTAAACGGTATCAAGAAAACACCTTTCGCTTGCTCACATCAAGCGAACTCTGTCTGCTGATGTTAACCCGCTCTCCCGAAGGCGGTCACTGGAAAGGGAGGGTTCCAAATGGAGCGAATTCCCATTGAGTTAGCAGAGAGCCTAGTAGATAAAACAGGGCAGAATTAGTTCCCGGGTGCGCTCGTAGCTTCCACCTCTCGATCTAGCAACAAATCAGCCGATCAGACTCTGGCGCACAAGGCGGATATGCTCGGGTCCGGTCCGGCAACAACCGCCAATGAGAGAGGCGCCAGCAGCTTGCCATGACTGGCAAGCATTGGCGAATGCCTGTGTGTCGGCATCACCTGTCCATCGTCGTCGAACCGTATCGTAGTGTTCCCCTGAATTTGGATAGACGATTATGGGTTTCTCCGTGGTCTTGCGCGCTTCGGCGATTAGGCTGGAGATATATCTAGGTGCGGTGCAGTTGATCCCAATTGCCACAAGGTTCTCAATGTTGTCCAGGACAGTGATCGCCTCCGCTAGAGGAGTTCCATCACTAATATGCTTCCCATCTTTACAGCTGAAGCTCATCCAGGCCGATCGATGACCGGTCTCCAACAGCAACTCTCCCAGTATACGAGCCTCGGTTAGAGAGGGGATCGTCTCGCAGGCCAAGATATCAGCCCGGGTCGCTGACAGGATTCGCCACCGGTCTCGGTGGAACTCAAGCAACCCCACGTCGTCCAGATCATAGGCACCGGTGAACTCGGAACCGTCGGCCAGGAATGCCCCGTACGGGCCCACGCTGGCAGCGACTATCGGCTTTACCCGGTCTGATCGGTTTAACTTGTCTCTCCAGAATCTATCCCTCGCCTCGACGGCTAATTCTACCGACAGCTCCAGCAAGGCCTTCGCCTTATCTTGGCTGAGGCCATGTTTTATGAACCCCTCTATTGTGCCCTGGTAGCTGGCACTGATAATGCAATCTGCCCCGGCTTCCAGGTAGTCGCAGTGCACCTCTCGAATCACCTCAGGCGCGTCTAGCAGGAGACGGGCGGACCAGAGATCGTCGGAAAGATCGTGTCCACGAGCCTCGAGCTCCGTAGCAAGACCCCCATCAAGGATTAGGGGGGTCGATCTGTCCAGAAACGGGGCCAGTGGATTGGCAATGCTCATTGTCTATTGCCGCGTGTTCGGTGGCCTAAGTGGAAATTCAAAGTCGGATCAGGATAGCATCGTAATGTAAGAAGGACGCTTCGGAAACAATATTGGCAGTAGAACCGCGGCCTCGTTCTTCTCTGTGAAACAATCTGGATGGGCGAATTTAAGCTCTTCGAGAGAACGGTATCCAAAGAGCAACTGATGGAAAGTTAGGCCAGGAAAGTAGGCGTCGCCGTCGAAGAAGTCTTTTGGTTCGTAAGTTCCGATCTCCGATATCTTTCCGTCTTCAAAGGTCAACGTCAATTGTCTCACGTAGAAATTGAGTCGCAATAGGCCACTATAGCCCGCCATCGCGCTTTGCCGCAGCCTCCTTTCAAGCACAACACCGAAATGGGACAACAATTCCGGCAGGTCGGCTACACGTATATACCAAGCGTAAGGCGGCCGGGGTTCTCTTAGTTCGGCGCCCAGAGCATCATAGGCTGGGTGTATACGGCCAAGGGAAAACGTTAGGCCAGTAATACTTCTACCTGTCTTGTCGTCGCCAGACTCGCTTGCTTGTTTCAGTTGTCGGGCAAGGAACCAACAAACATCCCGCATCGACTGGCCTTCGTAAACGGCAATCTCGCGGATCCTGTCCGCCTTTGGGAAAGTAATAAACTCCGCATAGCCAATAACCTGGCCATCCAGCCTCTCGATGATTCTGCGATTGCGCATCGCGACATCCCTGTTTATAGCGTTGAGAATCTCGTAGCGCCATATCGCTTCATCCCTCTCACAACGCAAGAGACTTGGAGCGCATTGCAGATCATAAAGCCTATCGAGATCTGGTATATCATCCAACGTCGCTGGTCGAAGGGTGTATTCCTCTGTTTGGCCTTCCGGTAGCTTGGCGATCTTGGATATGGGCAAGAATCTCGATCCTCCCAGATCGACCGCCATTTCGTATCCAAATTGGCGGTAAAGCCATGGTATGCCCGTAATAGCCTGGACCAATTCGCCCCTGGACGCGCTCTTTGCATGGATAGCTGCCATCTGGGCCCTAACCAGACCGCGCCGGCGGAATGGCACGACAGTGGCGATTAACTCGGGGCGGCCGCAACCAAAGCGGAGCCCATCGTAGGACCAGACCTGGGAGATTAGAACGGCGGCGGAGACGATTCGACCTTGCCCGTCTTCATCAACAACGACCGTAAAATCGCCGGGCCCAGTCGTAGGGTGATCGCCACCGGTCAGCTCCCTGGTCCAATCTTTCAGCCACAATTCACGCCGGCCGTCTGGGTTGTCGTTATGATTCCGGTAGTTGAACTCAACCAGCTCCTCAGCATCGGCTTGAGTAGCCCAGCGAAGAACCAATCCGCCGTCCAATTGACGAGGAAGACCGAAGCTATCTGCGTCCATGGAATTCGAGCCGCGCTATTTGAACAACACTAATCCTCATTTACAGTAACGCTGTTCATGAGGTCGCCCTGTTGGATCGCATTTATTACGTCCTGCCCGGACACAACTTTGCCAAAGACGGTATGTTTACCATCAAGATGGGGTTGGGGAGAATGAGTGATAAAGAATTGGCTGCCATTGGTATTCGGCCCCGCGTTGGCCATCGACATCGAACCGGTCTCGTGCTTCAGAGGATTGCCTACTAATTCATCCTCGAATCGGTAACCAGGTCCGCCTCGACCGGTTCCCGTGGGATCACCGCCTTGAACGACGAAGTTATCGATAACCCTGTGGAAGGATACGCTATCATAGAAGCCTTCCCCTACCAGAAACACAAAACTGTTCACGGTCTTGGGTGCGTGTTGGGGGTAGAGCTCCAGCTCAATAGTTCCCCTGTCTGTATCCATACTGACCTTGTAGTTGCGATCGCTGTCAATCTGCATCTCTGGCGCCGCATGCCATTGCTTGCTAGACATGAATAACTCCTAAAATCTCCAATAGATACCGCCGACCGGCAGGCGGCATGAAGCTCGTAAAAACCGACTATCTCCTATCCGGTGAAGATATTCTCAACAGTTCGGGTCAGGGATTATAGCACGATGGAGGGCTAAGCTGGCCTAGATTAGGGATCCAGCTCGAATCCGATTTTCCGGTTTATTTCGATCAATGTCAAAGGAAGGTGGGATCTTTGAATTTCTGCACGCTCGATCACTCGGGCCAACCACCCTTCGCTCCCCTCCTCGTCAGATATGAGCGACTTCGCATCTGCAGCAGAAGCCCACCGGTATTCGGAGTGTTCAGCGCTGATGCTTATGCCTGTCTGCGAATCTATCGAGCCGAGGTAAACAACGCCGATGAGTTCGAACTCAGGTCGCTTCTCGCCGCGATAGAAGTGCGTGGTACCCAGTATTTGAAGCAGTTGGACGGTAACACCCAGCTCCTCACGGACCTCGCGATGGGCTGCCTCCTCGAATCCTTCACCTTGATCGACGCGTCCTGTAACGCACTCCCAAAAGCCGGCGGCAAAATCTTTCTCATCGGATCGTTTTAACAGAAGATACTCGTTTGATTCCGAATCCCACAACAAAACGCCAATTCCACAACTAAATCGCCCGACGTCCATTCCTTGTTCCTTTTTCCATTGCCGGTCCAGATCCATACCTAAGACCATTGCTATGCTTCAGAAAGCTGATTATAGTTAAAGGTCATGGGGTTCACCATTCGGTACAGTGGAACATTTAGCTACGTCCAGACTCACTGGCCAACATATCTGATTGGGTACGGTGGTGGAGTAGCCTTTATCCTGTCTGCCCTATGGGTAAGCTTCGATCAAGGTTGGTTCGCATTCGTAAACCTCGCCTTGGCCGGGTCGCTGATATTGATTTACTTCTTCGTCGCTTCGCTCTGGGCGGCGCATAAATTGTACGACGGCGGTGATATCATTGACGCGGTCTTCGAGTTAGGCGACCTTGATCCCGGACAAACCATGATCTACCTCGATCTCGGTTTGAGAGCCACTGGAATAGCCCTTTCGAGGCGTCTGACGACCGGCCGTGTAATCATAGTGGACATCTATAACCCCCAACTGGCTCCTGCTCGTTGGCTGTCGAGAGCGACTCAGCGGGCGGAACGCCAGGTAGACGATCCGCGAATAATCTGGAAAGGTGGAAGCATCGATTTATTTCCACTACCGGATCAGACCATGCCGGCGGTGATATTGATCATGTCCGCATCAGAATTCTGGCAAGAGGGGGACCGGATGCAGCTATTCGAGGAGATATATCGCGTCCTATCTCCAGGTGGTATGTTGTTGATGGTCGAACGCGTTAGGACTTCAACGAACTGGATGGTATTGGGTCCTGCCACATTGCGCATGCGGAACGCATCATACTGGCGCAGCGCATTCGAAAGGGTTGGCTTCAAGACAACGCGAGAATCGGAACAGAATGACATGCTACATTTTTTCCGGGCAGAAAGGGTATTGTAGCCAGTCCCAAATCAGATACGGTTTGGAAGATTACACCGCTCTGGACATTTGGTTGTCTACAGCCATGCGCTGTCTTGTTGCTCAGCGCAGATTTCCGAACAACGCAGGATCGAATCGCACTGGTTGAGTTATCGTTCAAACTGGATTGAAACAGGAACCCGATAGAACGAACGCAATGAACAAAGTCGCAACATTTCTGGATATGATCCGGTTTGAGCATACCGTATTCGCTCTGCCCTTCGCCTACCTGGGTATGGTACTGGCATGGGGTAGTTGGGGGAACGCCAACGGGTGGGACTTCATTTGGATAACCATCGCCATGGCCGCCGCAAGGACAGCCGCCATGGCCTTTAATCGCTATATCGATCGCAAGCTCGATATTGGAAATCCTCGTACGGCAGACCGGCCGATCCAAAGCGGAGCCATCGACGCGCGAAGCGTGCTTGTCTCAGCCATCGGAGCATCGGCCGTCTTGGCATTCGCGGCCTGGATGTTGGATCCGCTGGCATTCATACTATTCCCTGGGGCCTTGTTATTCCTGGTAGGCTATTCCTACACCAAGCGCTACACCTGGTTTTGCCACTATATTCTGGGATTTACCGACGGGCTGGCGCCTGTGGGGGCCTGGGTGGCAGTGACTGGCTCGCTATTTGCGGCCGGCGATCTGCCAGCATGGTTGTTGTTAGTTGCTGTATCCATGTGGATTGGTGGCTTTGACGTGATATACGCTTGCCAAGATGTCGAATTCGATAGAGAAAATGGCTTGTATTCAATTCCTGCCCGCTTTGGGATCAAGCGCGGCTTGCTTGTGGCAAGGTTCACTCACGTGGTGACATTGCTGGTTTTGGTCGCCCTGGGTGTTTTCAGCAGACTTGCCTGGCCTTATTGGATAGGACTAATCATCATGGCAGCGCTATTGGTCTACGAACACAGTTTGGTCACCCCCGATGATTTGAGCAAGCTAAATGTCGCCTTCTTCAATATAAACGGTTATATCAGCCTCACGCTCTTCGTAGCCACTTTTCTAGCTGTGATTGTGCCTAGCTAAGAGCCCCAATCCTGGCCGTCGCTCGTAGAAAACGTACGATCTTATTTGGCGTCCGTCTGTACTTGTCTCCAGGCCATTGCTACCCAGTCTGACCAACGACGAACCAATCGATTAATTGGCGGGCTATGCTGATCTTGGGAGGACAAGGTGGTAGTTTATCGGCTGTAAACCAACCGGCGGCTTCGAGCTCTTCCTCTTCGAGAACGATATCGCCGCCGGCATAATGACACGTAAAGGCGACCATCAGTGAATTAGGGAATGGCCATGGTTGGCTGCCAAAGTACTGGATATCCTTGACTTCAATCCCGACTTCCTCGCGAATCTCCCTGGCGACCGCCTCTTCCAACGTTTCACCCGGTTCGACGAAACCTGCCAAGATACTGTAAAAACCCGGCGGGTGCCGGTGGGCTCGGGCCAACAGAAGACAGTCATCTTTCCTCACCAAGACTATGATAGCCGGTGAAATGCGCGGGTAGCTGATTAAGCCACAAGACGAACATTCTTTTGCTCGATCTCGCGGGTGATTTCTTGTCAGAGCCCCGCATCGACCGCAATATTGGTGGGTTCTGTCCCAATCAACGATCTGCACGGCCCTGCCTGCTACTCCAAAGATCCCTTCATCCATCATTCCATATAATCTGCGAAGTCCTTGAAAGCTCCAGCCATCCGGTGCCTCGGTATCTTCACTAACTTCGGCCGAATAGCAGTGCATGCCATCAAGTATTCCTAGATATTGGTTTCTTAATAGGTTGAGATTCAAATTGTCGAGAACATCACTCGATGGCAGTATCGCCTTACGATCTTCCACCTTGGTCAGCAACCGCTGGCGTTTATAGACGAACCATAGTGCCGGAAAACTCCCAGCAAGCGGCTCTGCAACGGCTGAACGGAAATCAGCGCTCATAATCCAGGATAGCCAGTCGGCGAACTTGTGGGTGTGGGCGGCGTTGGAATTGGGTATCCGCCAGGGGTAGAGGTAGATAGCGGCGGCTGGGTAGGTCCAGGTGTAGGCTGTACTGTATTTGTCGGGATAGGTGTCGTCGTCCCGGGACCCGAAGTTGGCGATGGCGATGGCGTCACCGTTGGGGTACTGTTGATCGAAGTCGAACTCGGCGACGGGGTCGCGGTGGGAATCTGTGTTCCAGCGGTCGCGACAGCCGTTGCTGTCGCTGTTCCAACTACCGTGCCTACCGGTGATGGTGTGACGGTCGGTATCGAACCGGGGAGTGTTGGAGATATTCCCAATGTCGGATTTGCCGTAACGCCTGGCGATACAGTACCGGGTGGAGTCGGACTCACTAGCAATGGGGGAAAAATTGGAGGTAGATCACTCTCTACCGTGCCAATGACGCGTGCCAATGGATTGGGTTGGACAATCTGCGTCGTCTCCAAGAACCAGGCAATTCCGACAGGCGGTCTTTTGCCACAGCCTAACGGTCCGTCGTACTTGCGAAATATGCCGTCGACGGTTAGTTCGAGGCCGGGGCGAACGAGCTGCAATGACTGCTCAAATCCAAGGGCATCCAGACGGAGGTCATCGGATATAAGAGACCAGCTTGTTCCTGGCCCGGTATATAACAAACATTCCGGTGGAGGAGGCCGGAAGAATGAACCTGTTACACGGATCAGCTCGTCTTGGTAGGCTTCCGGATCCTCCTGCAACTCATCAAAGGTAACCAGTTGTGGTTGGGAGGCGATGATTCCTCCAGACGCCGAATCTGGATCGAAAGGCTTCAGTTCACCCTTATTATAACCACAGGCTGACAGCGCAAGAATGGGTAATACGATAATTCCTATAAGGCGATGCATAATGAGTTTACAAATCAGATATTGGTCGTCTCGCGGTTCCTGGGCTGCTGTTCCTTCCCACGGCGCCAATCGAGGCCTTCAGACCGCTTTCTACAGCTACTCAATCTTCTCTATTATTGTAGACGGCATTCGAAGACAAATAAATCCCTCTCTGGTGTATAGTCTAAGATAATTCAAGTGGATTTCAGTCAGAAATCCGAATAGAATTAATTGTCTATAGGCCACTCGCTCGTGCGAGCTCCAAATATCTGTATCCAAATGGCTAACGTAATCCGACCGGTATCGATTATCATTATGTCAACTAAACAGGTCACTCTTCCCGAAGCGATGATCTTATCACTTCTATCTTCGAGGCAGGTAACGCTATGGAGAACTGATAGCCCTGTTTAACCAACTACTAATAAGTCCTCTGTTATGGGAACCTTCAATCTCAACCGAACTTAATGTTCTCCGAGTACTTGGAAGTATGTTGCAACTGCCAGCCCGGGATAGAACTCCCTATGATAATCGGCCGCCATCCGTGGATACAAAAGAAGGTCGAGCCAGACTTTAATGGTAGCTGCTAACAAAGGAAATGCAATTCAAGGAAAGCATGCGACGCCCGACTATTGAAGAATCGAGACATCTTGCTCATGGTTTTTCTGGAGGGCATTCAACAAACAACAGACAGTATTTATTGCGTCGTCTTACAAGCCCGCCATGCTCCCCGATTGACTATACCCCTATTCCTCAGTTTACGGTTCATTCAATATTTATTAACCACAACGCTCCGTCGCGCCACCAGATATCAGGCCGGGCATATGAATACCGGCTCGACATAGTTCACATAGCGATATGCAAGTGAGCTATTAATAATAGCTGGTAGTAATGAACCGCGAGCGCCGCTTTAACTGTGCCTTTTATCTCGTCATCACGAAGGGGAGCCATTAGTTCATCAACAAGCATGCGGCGCTTATCCGGATCGAGATCAGGCTGCATAGAGGCAGATAAATGCCAAAATTTCTCCCAGAGGCGCCATGTCGCGGCCGCATAATTTGCTTTCATCTCTTCGTCCCAGGCCTTGACATATTGTCTGGCGGCCAACACCATCAGTACTTCGCTCAATCCTCCGGCAAGTAACCTCTGGGTGAAGTTCTTGGATTCTGACATCTCAAGTATGTTCTGTAAGGCGACACCACCGATGGCTCCCAAATCGAGGATCGAAGCGAAATGACTGTACTGGCGAGCCGTCGAATTAGCGACTAATTGGATCACAAACTCATACAATTCGTTGACTATTTCGAGTCGCTTATCGTCATCTGACAGACCCACCTCAAGCATTGCGGAACGCAATAGCCACAATGATGATGGTTCGGGTTTGGATAAGATTAGAGCAAGCATCTGTTCTTGAGTCATTATTATCTCGCTTGGCGCATTAATGGATAGATTTCCAGGACGTCTCCGAAAATAAAAGAGAGCCTTTTCACCGTCTTATGGAGAAAACTCTCAGCAGACTGATTTTCAGGTGCGTACAACTTTCAGCGACAAATCTGCGCTCAAGTGAGCACGCGAACTGTTGCCGTGTCCAGCACCGATAATAAGCATTATACACGACCTATTGAGCCGCGTTAAAGTAGTGAATCGCCAGCCCAACGATCATTAAGGGTAGATAAAAAGGGCTGCATCTTTCGTAAGAAGGGCATTGGAAACTACGCCAGCTTGTTGACGGCAAATCCTGATTCTGTAAGAATTCGATTAAGTTCGAACAAGTTCGATTAAGTTCGATCAAGTTCTATTGAGTTCGAACAAGCATGCCGATCATTTGCATGCACCATACATCTCAAGAAGGATCTTCATGAGTATAACGCCTGAGCTATCAACCTTGATTACAGGCTGGCCCATTCTTCTATTGGCTGGTTTGGTGTTGGCGGAGTTAATACGACTACAACGAGCAGCTAAGATGTCTGATCGCAGGCCAATACTCATAGCGTTGGAAAAAGAGAGATAGTTAAGATGTTCTTCAGCCCTTATTGGCTCTTATTCGCCTTACCCGGAATCTTTCTGGCCCTGTGGGCCCAGTCAAGGGTAAAAGGCGCATACAAAAAATACAGCAAGGTCCAGACGGCGAGGGGTGTTTCGGGTGCACAAGTCGCCCGAACTTTGCTCGATTCTGAGGGGCTCTTTGACGTCAAGATTGAAGAGAGCAAAGGCTTCTTAAGCGATCATTACGATCCTAGAAGCAAAGTCTTGCGATTGAGCCCTGACGTATACCGGAAGCCAAGCGTCACTGCTGCGGGTATAGCAGCCCACGAGATGGGGCACGCAGTACAACACTCAAGAGGTTATATACCGCTTCAGTTGAGGAGTGCTATCGTGCCGGCCGCTAAATTCGGCAGCACGCTCGCTCCATGGTTGGTTATCCTTGGGTTCTTTATGCGCTTTACAGCGTTAGCCTGGGTCGGTGTGGTCCTCTTCGGTCTGGCGGTGATTTTTACACTAGTTACCTTACCGGTAGAGTTCGACGCCAGCAAAAGGGCCAAGAAATTACTGGTCAGCAATGGCGTGCTTATCGGCAACGAAATCGAAGGTGCGAATAAGGTGCTCGATGCGGCTGCGCTCACCTATGTGGCAGCAGCGGTGGCATCTATTGGCCAGCTCCTCTACTACGTATTTCTCATGACAGGCGGCAGGCGGAGATAGCGATTTCCCCACTTCACCGATAACGAACGATACAGTTATATGATCTACGACCCGCCCCGTCTATTGCTCGGCGGGTCTTTTTGCTCCTGGTCGGTCAACCAGAACCAGTGAGTGGCATAGGGAGGAAGTATCTTGACCAACGGTATTTCGGTCAGCCTCTCCCGATCACCCTCGGAAAGCAGATCCACGAATTCAGATCCCCGATAGGCACTTAGCTCCAAGCTGATCGATTGCTGCTGGTCACTCAGGTTGATTAGAACCAGAATCCGGTCGTCATCTTGGACACGCCAGAAGGCCAGCACGGCCGGATTCTCGATGGCGACCACCTCCATCGTGCCTCTCTTTAACGAAGGATGTCGGTTTCGGGCTTGCAGCAAGAATCGTGTTGCCCATAGATATGAGTTTCTATCTTCCTCTTGAGCTTCCACGTTGACGAGCTCATAGCCATATCGATCATCGTCGATTACGGGCAGATATGTCTTGTCGGCTCTTGAGAAACCGCCATTCTCATCGCTGTTCCACTGCATGGGGGTGCGGCAACCATTTCGATCCTTCAGCCGGATATTGTCTCCCATGCCGATCTCGTCACCGTAATAAATAATGGGGGTGCCTGGGAGCGAGAACAATAAGGCGTTCATCAACAACCATTTCCTCTTGCTTCCATCGAGCAAAGGTAATAGGCGTCTTCTGATTCCCAGATTCTGTTTCATTCGCGGCTCAGGTGCATATTGAGACCACATCCATTCTCTTTCGTCTGGGGTCACCATCTCCAGCGTCAGCTCGTCATGATTGCGGAGAAAAGTCAGCCACTGAGTGCCGGGCGGAATGTCAGGAGTTCGTTCTAGGATATCCACTATGGGTTTCTTGTCGCCCCGCTTCAGGGCCATGTACATTCGCGGCATAACCGGGAAGTTGAAACACATGTGGAATTCGTCGTCGTCTCCGAAGTATTCGCGCACTTCTTCGGGCCATTGGTTCGCCTCCGCAATGAGGACCCTCCCAGGGTAGTCACGGTCCATGATCCTACGTACGCTCTTCAAGAATGCATGAGTTTGGGGAAGATTCTCGCAAATCGTTCCCT
Organism: Promineifilaceae bacterium (SeqCode); assembly: GCA_049650305.1. Classification (GTDB taxonomy): domain Bacteria; phylum Chloroflexota; class Anaerolineae; order Promineifilales; family Promineifilaceae; genus UBA11865. The sequence continues at coordinate 31,759 of JBARZW010000491.1, read as the reverse complement.
CTCGCTCAAACAGATAGGGCACGGCATCGGCACGAAACCCATCCACTCCAATATCCAACCAGAACCGCAGGATGCTGATCATCTCCTCTTGAACCACAGGATTGTCGTAGTTGAGATCAGGTTGGCTACTAAAGAATCTATGCCAGTAATACCTTCCGGCCTTCTCATCGTAAGTCCAGTTAGATTCCTCATAATCAAGAAAAATGATCCGGGCGTCGCCGTATTCCTGACCGGTATCACTCCAGACATAGTAATCGTGAAATGGTGAATCTGGTCCCAATCTTGCTGCCTGAAACCAGGCATGCTGGTCGGAGGTGTGATTCATGACCAGATCGGTTACGACGCGTAGGCCGTGATCATGCGCGGCGGCAATAAATGCCTTGAACTCTTCTAGCGAGCCGTAATCGGGATGAATCTCCCGGTAATCCGCGATGTCGTAACCATCATCTTTCAGCGGCGAGGGGTACGTTGGCATGATCCAGATGCAATCCACACCAAGAGATTTAATATAGTCCAGCTTTGATATGGCTCCCTGTATATCGCCATGTCCGTCCCCGTTTCCATCACAGTAGGCTCGGAGGTACACCTGATAGAAAACGGCTTCTTGATACCAATATGTTTCACTATTCATACGCTAGCTATCCAATCATTCTCTTCTCTTATGGTTGGATCCGATCTGCTGTCCATTTACATACCTTGGCCTTGCTTGCCGCCGCCAATTGCCTTCGTTCGGGAAACAATCTTGCCAATCATGTTTGAGCTGCCACACGCGGGACAGTTATGACACCTAAACGTGAAAAAAAAGCATAGAATGCAATGACAAGTGATATTTTCCCGGTAAGGGAGTGATATCTCACTAGATGACATGGGTATCTGGCGATGAATCACCAGATATCCATTTATACTTTAGCCCTTTACCGAACCCGCGAGCAATCCTCGAACAAAGTATCGCTGTAATGCGATAAATACAATCAACGGAAGGGCCATGGAGATAAAAGCAGCTGCCGTTAGCAGATGCCAACCACCTCCCAGGGAGGTAACCAGGTTGCTTATCTGATAGGTCAAGACAGGCTTTGTGCCGCCCAGGTATACGAGGGCAACTAGAAGGTCATTCCAGACCCAGAGGAATTGAAAGATAGCCAGAGTAGCCAGGGCGGGAGCTGACAACGGGAGGGCCAATCTCCAAAAAGCGGTCCAGTGGGATGCTCCGTCAAGGTAAGCGGATTCAAACAGATCTCGCGGCAAGGCAGCGATAAACACCGTGATTAAAAAGATGGCATAGGGCAGACCAAAACCGGTGTGGAATAACCACACGCCAAAAAAAGTGCCATTTAGTCCGAGATCAGCGTAAATGCGTGATATCGGAATCAGCACCATCTGAAGGGGAATGATCTGAAGACCGACTAACAGGGCGAACAACAGAAAACGGCCACGAAAGTCCAGCCAGGCGAAAGCGTATGCTGCCGTAGCGGCGAAAAGCAGCGGGATAATCGTGGCTGGTATTGATACCAGGAGCGAGTTAATGAATGCCCTCCCCATGCCTCGCTCGTTGAAGTAATCCTCGAAGGTGCAGCTGTAATATGTGGGCTGCGTACCAGCTGCACAGTCTTCGCCGTAGGAAGTTGTCCCGCGATAGCCGACCAATGCATCCTGGTAGTTTCGATACGTTAATCGGGGCCTGTCCGTTATTCCAGACTCACGCTTCAGATAGTCGAGGACATCGGCTAACTGTTGGTCATCGGGCCTCGCATCCTCGAGAATGTGTAATTGTCCGTTAATTTCCCTGTTTAACAGTGCTCTCAATTGAATAGATCGTGTAAAGGAACCGATCAACTCAGGATCATACAACTCAACTTCGGCGATTGCTTGTCCGCTTTCACCATGACAATCTCCACAAAACTGAGCGTACTCTTTTTCTCCCGGTGGTGCGGAGAAGATCGTCCACCAGCCTGTTTCATTCACATCTTGCCTGTGTCGCATAGATGTTACAAAGAGGCCGATGGCCGGAATAAGCCACAGGATGCAGATACCAATGATTACAAAATGGAGGGGAAGCCCACGTACCCAATTCCAGAATTTCTGTCCCTTCATCGGATGGCCTCCTGTTCCTGAAAGCGCTTGATATTAAGCCACATGAAAGGCAGCACGATGATGATCAGAATCACGGCTATAGCCGTGCCTCGACCGGTGTTGAAGTTCACATACATCTCGGTGTACATACGATTGGCCATCACCTCCGTGCCAAAATTTCCTCCTGACATGACATAGACAATGTCAAAGATCTTCAGTACATTGATGACCATCACTGTAATGACGACAACTACCGTGGGCATTATCATCGGCAGCATGATCTTCCAGAAGACTGCCCATTCTGACGCGCCATCCACGCGCGCTGCTTCTAGTATTTCCGTGGACACACCTCTAAGCGCCGCGGCAAGGATTGTCATGCAGAAGCCTGACCAAATCCAGATGCCGACTACTATTAAGGCGCCAGTATTGATTGGCTGCGTCGACATGAAGGCGACAGGTTCTCCACCAAGGCTTGTAATGACCGAGTTCAGCAAGCCAGTTTGGGTGCTACCTGTGTTGAAGTCATAAACAAAACCCCAGATGATACCCGCACCCACAAAGCTTATGGCCATTGGTAAGAAGATGATCGCTTTGGCAAGCCGTTCGTATTTAACGCGGTCAGCCAGGACGGCCATCACCAATCCGATGGCCACCGTTCCCGATACCATCAATAGCAGCCACTTTAAGTTGTTGCCGTACGATGAGGATAAAAAGGAGCCAATAAAGTCGCCGGCTGAGCTGAAATCCATTTCATTCGTCAGCGCGTAGCGGTAATTCTCAAAGATGCCCCAGCAGGGTTCACCTTCTACACAAGTCGTTGCCGCGGAAGCGGTTGAATCCCGATTTTGCAGGCTCAATCCAATGGTGTTGATAGTTGGATAGAGGACAAAAACGATTAAGACGACCATGGCCGGGAGCAGGTACAGGAATGGCGCTAGCTTACCTTGGCGCATGATCTGAGGTGCCGAGCTCTTACCCATCCATTTTCCTCCTTTATTCGCGCCAAACGAACATCGCCACCGGAACCAAGATCCCTGGCGATGATGATGAGAAGAATGAATAGAGAGGCGGGGTTGACCCGCCTCTCGTGACTAGAATATGATGCTACTGACCTAGTGCTTCCGCCTGAACGGCAGCGGCCGCAGCCAGGGCAGTGGCGATGTCTTCACCACCTAACACCGCAATAATGGCATCCCATTCAGCGCTACCGAATCCCGGCTGAATGGTATCGCCAAGATCTGGCGTAAACCCAGCTGCAGCTGCTAAGGCGATAGCGTTCTTTGACAGGGCCGGATCGGAATAGCCGCCAGTCGCAGCGCTGTTCGGATTCAAGCCGAATCCCACCTCTGCCCAATGCTCGGCGCCTTCGTTGCTGGTCAAGTAGTTGACGATCGCTTGAACCGCTGGTGACGCGTTGAAGACCATCATCCAGTCAGCACCACCCTGCAATCCTTGAGCACCTGGGAAGGAGAAGAAGTCATAGTCGGTGCCATAGGAGAGTTCGGGGAACTGCTTAGAGACTTCAGCCCCAGCAAAACCAGACTGCTTCACCATCATTGCTTCAGGTGGGTCGGCGAAGGGCTTATAGATAGCATCCAGGAAACCAGTCGACAATGTTCCGTCAACACCACCCACGGTATAAACTGGATCACCCGCCCATGCGAGATAGGTCTCGTAAGCCTGAACTACACCGGCGTCATCGTAGGGGACGCTGCCGTCGATCAAACCCATAACATACTCTGGGCCCTGTTGTACGAGGAACAGATCTTGGATGAAGTCAGAACCGGTCCAACCAGTGGCGTCTCCAGACTCCATACCCATTGACCAGGGTACATTACCGTCGGCAACCATCTGCTCGACCAGCGCTTCCAACTCGTCGAAAGTTTCCGGAACCTCGTAGCCAAAAGCCTCAAAGGCTATCGGGCTGTACCATATAATGCTCTTGACATCGGCTTTCAAGGGCAGTGACAACCAATCTCCACCGGATGTGCCTAGATCGAGCCAGAAACCAGCATAGTTATCTGCATTAGCTCCAGCCTGATCGAGGGGGACCAATTGATCGCCATATTGCTTCACCGGTCCTGTGGTCGGCCAGACAAGGATATCCCAAGGAGTACCGGCGGATACACGGGTATCCACTAGGGCCTGGTCTCTTGAGGCTTCAGGGGCAACGGTGATCCCGCACTCATCCAGCACCGGGGAGATTATCTCAAGGAAGCTTTCCTCCTCAACACCTGACCATTGGTAGAGCAACGTGACCTCGTCGCCTTCGCTTGCACCCATGCAGTCTATGCCTGCCATGGCTGTTACCATGCCCAGCGCTTCCATCTGCACTGCGGTTGCACCGGACAAAGCTTCGTTAATGTCACCGCCTTGGACCACGTCGATTATAGCCGCCCATTCGGCGCTACCGAAACCTGGTTGAATCGTGTCCCCAAGATCAGGGGTGAAACCGGAGGCTCCGGCCAGGATTTCGGAGTTCTTGGCCAGCGCCTCGTCTGCATAGTGACCTCTACCTGCGTTATTCGGCGTCAGAGCAAAGCCTTCGGCAGCCCATGCTTCTCCACCGGCGTCACTGGTCAGATAACCTACCAAGGCCTGAACCGCTGGCGTATCTTCAAATACCATCATCCAATCCGCACCGCCTTGAAGGCCTTGCGCACCGGGGAATCCGAAGAAGTCGTAATCTGTACCATAGCTCAATTCGGGGAATTGTTTGGCTACTTCGGATCCGGCAAAACCTGATTGTTTCACCATCATTGCCTCAGGTGGATCAGCAAATGGTTTGTAGATGGCATCGAGAAAACCGACGCTAAGGGTGCCGTCAGCACCGCCCACGTTATATGTAGAATCAGCGGCCCACTTTCGATATTGTTCATAGGCGGCGGCTACACCTGCGTCATTATAGGGCACATCTCCGCTAATAAGATCCAGGACGTACCCAGGGCCCTCCATCACCAGAAAGAGGTCCTGAATAAAGTCTGAACCAGTCCATCCGGTCGCATCTCCAGATTCCATACCCATAGACCATGGGACATTGCCGTCGGCAACCATCTGCTCGACCAAGGCGTCAAGCTCCTCGAAAGATAGTGGAATCTCGTATCCGAACGCTTCAAAAGCAACCGGGCTATACCAGATGATGCTCTTGGTATCGGCCTTCACAGGAAGAGCAAGCCACTGGCCACCAACAGTGCCAAGATTCACCCAGTAGTCCTCATAATTATCGACATTTGCGCCCACATCTCCCAAGGCAGCCAGCTGGTCCGTATATTGGCCTGCAGGACCTGTTGTGGGCCAGATGATGACGTCCCAGGGGGTACCGGCTTGTACACGGGTATCTACCAGTGCCTGATCCCGGGATGATTCTGGAGATATTGTTATGCCGCAAGCCTCGACCACTGGTGCAACGATGTTGTTGAAGCTCTCTTCTTCAACGCCTGACCATTGGTAGAGGACCGTAATCTCATCGCCGGCACTGGCGCCGTGACAATCGATATCGGCCGCCATCTCCTCACCCGGCTCTTCAGCCGGCACCTCAGTCGGTTCTTCAGCCGGCTCTTCGGTTGGTTCTTCGGCCGGTTCTTCGGTTGGCGCTTCGACCTCTGTCTCGGGAGCTTCTGTTGGCTCTTCTTCATCGCCACCACAAGCCACAAGAACCATGGCAAACACTAGCAATAAACTGAGTAAAACCATTAATCTACGACTTAACATCTTCTTCCTCCTATAACTGTTTCCAATCGTTCTTCAGGCGTGCTAGCTCTCAAAAAATCGATAGTTCACCTCCTCTAGGTAAATATCTGCCATCATTGTCTTAATGCTCGCGTAGATCTGCCCCGCAGGATGCCCGGACTATCAATTCTGTGGGTAACAGCTGCCCATGGCTGACTAACTCTTTCTTGTTGATGAGTTCTAGTGAGAGCTTTCCTGCTTCCCAGCCTAATTCGTAGGCAGGTAATCTGACAGTGGTCAAGAATGGCTCGATAAACTGGGAAACGGATACATCGTCGAATCCGACCAGGGCGATGTCTTGGGGTATTGCAAGCCCTCTCGCATGTATGGCCTGGATCGCTCCGAAAGCGACTACATCGCTGGCCACAAAAACGGCCGTTGGAGCTTCTGGCAAGTCCAAAAGCGCGTTCATGGCTTTGAAACCACTTTCACTGGTGAAAAACCCTTCGCGAGTTAGTTCGGGTTCATAGATTAGATCGGCGGCCAGCAGGCTGTCTTGAAACCCCCTATACCTTTCGCGACTGGCGATGTAGGTGATTGGCGCATTGGTTATTAGTCCTATCCTCCGATGGCCAAGAGATATGAGATGGTTGGTGGCCAGCTGAGCTCCCTGGTAATTATCAGCATCAACAAATGGGACATCGTGGCCTGGAAGGCGGCCGGTTACTACAACCGGCAAACCCTGGCTGTGTAAGGCGACAGCCTCTGATTCTTCAAGTTGTGGCCCGGAGAGGACTATCCCATCAACATATCCTTCATACACCAGATAGGCATATCCATCGCGCGAACTCCGGGGATCGACGGGTCGGAAGAGGATATGATATCCACTTTCCCTTAAGCAAGCGTTTAGACCGCGTAGAACTTGAGGAAGAAAAAGATCGGCAGCTGCCCTTTCTGGATTTTGGTGCATGACGAAACCCACGGTGTGTGTTCGACCACTTGCCAGTCGCCTACCGGTTACATTTGGATGGTAGTTAAGCCTAAGGGAAGCATCACACACCCGGCGACGCGTATCTTCAGAAATCCCGCTATCCGGTGTGTTATTCAACACAAGCGATACGGTAGTTCTGGATACTCCCGCCTCTCTTGCTACCTCGAGACTCGTCGTTCTTCTACTCGCCAATCGGCCAGCTCCCGATTCGAATCTTCAGTCCTGCCTGGATCTGATCTTGGATATGCACTACGCCCTCTAACAATCCCATAGATACTAACACGTGTCACTAACACGCGTTAGTATCATAGACGATTTCAATATCCTTTGTCAAGTATGATTAAGGAGCGTTGTTATTGTTCAGCGAATCTGTCATCCATTAATTGAAAAGGGAAAATGTCACCCTTATGGAAAAAGAGGTGACATTGAACGACAAAAAACAGTAACGATTATTGGTGCTGAATGAAGTGTTGGCTGGCCGAGGCAGGCTCCGAATATTCATGGTTTAGAGCGATACCAACCTCGCAGTCGTGACTATTGGCCCTGATCGCCGATACCGCTAAACCATAGGAAAGTAGTAAATGGTGAGAGGCCATTATAGCCGCTTCCCAATCTTGCTAACCAGGCGCATCGGAGCCAATCTCGTGTCCGAGAAACGCTACGCAGTAGGGTTCGTCGTGGGTTATCCAGTTCTTCACCCTATCGCCCAGGTGACGAGAGACCAGGTCTGCATACTCAGCGAAGGCCTCGGTTGTCGTCCGTACCGTCCACTCACCCTCATCTTGCAACGCCTGGGGAAGATCCCAGTGGTAAAGCGTGAGAAAGGGCACCACGCCTGTCTCTAGCGGGTCATCTACGAGCCGGGAATAGAAATATATGCCAGCCTGGTTGATACGCCCTCTACCCTCAGGTAAGAATCGGGTCCAGACTATCGAGAACCGGTAGGCTCTGAGACCCAGTTGTTTCATGAGTTCGATATCTTCAGGCCAACGATGGTAGTGGTCGCAGGTCACATCTCCGGTTGAGCCATCCTCAATCCTCCCAGGGGTGTGAGCAAATCGATCCCAGATGGACTCCCTTTGCCATCCTCATTCCACGCTCCCTCGATTTGATAGCTGGAAGTAGCAGCCCCCACAGGAAATCTGTTGGAAATGAAACCTTGATCACATGTTTATATCCAATTTGGTTCCCGGTATTCGCCGAAAACATTACGAAAAACCCTGGTGATCTCACCCAGCGTGGCGTAAGCCTTGACCGCCTCTATGATAAAGGGCATGGTGTTGTCGGAACCCTGGGCCGCGTTACACAAGGCTTCAAGTTTTGCTTCAACGACCTCGTTATCGCGGTCTTTCCGGAGTTCTTCCAGGCGCTGCACTTGTCGCTGGTATCCTTGCGGATCCATAGCCAGAATCGATATCGATAGATCTTCATCAGGATCAACATAGCCGTTTACGCCAACGATTATCCTTTCATTGGCGTCCGTCTCCCGTTGGTATTGGTAGGCGGCCGTGGCGATCTCGCTCTGGAAAAAGCCCTGATCTATCGCCGGAAGCACACCACCTAACTCATCAACTTCCTTCCAGTAGTCGTAGACTTGTTTCTCCATTTTATTGGTCTCGTGTTCAATGTAAAACGAGCCGGCAAGTGGATCTACCGTATTGGCTACACCGCTCTCCTCGGCAATGATCTGCTGGGTGCGCAGGGCTACGGTCACGGCTTCCTCGCTGGGTAGGGCCCAGGCTTCGTCCATACTATTTGTGTGCAGGCTCTGGGTTCCGCCCAGCACAGCCGCCAGGGCCTGGATCGTCACCCGGACGATATTGTTTTCAGGTTGCTGCGCCGTTAGGGAAACGCCGGCCGTCTGGGTATGGAACCGGCAAATCCAGGAGCGTGGATTTTTTGCCCCGAAGGTTTCGCGGATCTCCCTGGCCCAAATACGACGGGCCGCTCGATACTTGGCTATCTCCTCGAAAAAATCGTTATGCGCATTAAAGAATAAGCTAAGCCTCGGTGCGAATTCATCGATATCAAGCCCTCTTTCCAGGCTCCAACGCACATATTCCAGGCCGTCACCCAATGTAAAGGCCAATTCCTGGGCAGCAGTAGCTCCAGCCTCCCTGATATGGTAGCCGCTGATGGAGATAGTGTTCCATTGAGGCAAGTATTTCGTCCCATATTCGATCGTGTCAGTGACAAGGCGCATCGACGGCTCGGGAGGGAATATGTACTCTTTTTGAGCGATATACTCCTTGAGAATGTCGTTTTGAAGCGTTCCACGGAGCTTATCCATGGTGACGCCCTGCTTCTCGGCCGCGACGATATACATTGCCCATATTATGGCCGCCGGGCTATTTATGGTCATGCTGGTACTAACCTGGTCAAGGGGAATTCCATCGAAGAGAACTTCCATGTCTCGCAGGCTACTGATGGCCACGCCGCACGTGCCAAACTCTCCCAGGGCTTCAGGATCGTCGCTGTCGTAACCCATAAGGGTTGGTAGGTCGAAAGCGACTGATAGACCCATGTTTCCCTGATTCAGTAGATATTTGTAGCGTTCGTTGGTCTCCTCGGCCGAGCCAAAGCCAGCAAACATTCGCATTGTCCATGGGCGACCGCGGTATAGGGAGGCGTGGATGCCACGGGTGTATGGGTATTGGCCAGGATTTCCCAGATCAGACATATAATCCAGATCGGCTACATCCAAAGGCGTATACAGACGCTTGATAGATTCGCCAGACGTTGTAGTGAATTTTTCACGCCTTTCCGGAAATCGAGCCTGGTTTTGTTGTAGGGTCGTCGCCTCCCACTTCTCTACCTGCTGCGCTAGATCTTCAAGCTTTTGCTTGTCATACATTCAAACTTTCTCCCAATCGCGACCGTCTAATATGCACCAGCTCATTCATTATGTTAAGCTCACTGATGTTGTTTGGATAGAATTCACGCTATTAGAAACCACAGACCAATTCGATATTTGGTCAGCAAGAGACTGTAACCAGTGTACGTTCCGTTTCGTTCAGGCTTCACAACTTGGATCTCAAAGACAAGGGAACGATTTATCTACCTGCCCGAATCTGTTTTCGAGGCATAGACTTCTAACAAAGATTATACTGAACCGCATAATGTCTGGCGAGTGGCAAGGATTGGGCGATTGGCCATCAACGCTCGATTCATGGGTAGCGGATTGTTCTTTTGGATGCCGTGGGAAAAGTGTACGCGGGATGATAAATTGGATCTACGATGGATGGCTATCAAAGGGATGGCGACCTTCTTGCGTGGGTTAGGCGTGGTTGCTGGTAGATATGCCATCAGTTAGAATGCCACACCTGGTGGAAACCGAGCTTTGACCGAATTAACGAACATCTCACCGACCGAACAACCCCAAGTCCCAGTACCGCTGAGCGAGGATAGCGGCATAGTCCGCGCAGCCGCGGTGCTGGCGATCGGCAACATAGCCAGTAGAGTGCTTGGGCTGGCCCGAGAAATCGTTAAATCCAACCTCTACGGCACTTCCAGCTTGCTTGGCGCCTACACGGTAGCCGTGTTGGTGCCCATGACCCTCTTCAACCTGATAACGGGCGGGGAGATGGTGAGCTCATCTCTTGTACCTGTCTTCAGTGATTATGCGGCCAAGGAGAAACGACCGGAACTATGGCGTGTTGTCTCCATAGTTCTAAGCATGGCAACAGCCATACTCATCATCATTGTGATTCTGGTTGTTTGGTTCGCGCCGCAGGTTGCCTGGCTTGCCGGGGCGCGCAACTTTGACGATCAAACCCTGGCTCCAATTACCGTGAAGTTGATGCGCCTGGCAACACCGGCGGTGCTCTTTCTAAGTATCTCCAGTGTGTTGACGGGCGTATTGCTGGCCTTGAAGCGATTTACGCTGCCGGCGTTTACCGGTGCTGTTTTTAACGGCACCATCGTAGTGGTGGCCTTGCTCCGGCCTGATGAAATCAGCAGCTTGGTATGGGGATTGCTGTTGGGATCATTTCTACAGATCATTTTCCAGGCACCTGGCCTTCAAGATGGCCACATTCGTCTTACCTATTACTGGCGGCACCCGGCTGTTCGACGGATTATCACCTTATACGCGCCGATCGTTGTGGCCCTGGTAGTTAATCAGATAGCTATTTGGATTAGCTATAATCTGGCCATTACGACTGGGGACAACAGCGTAACCTACATGACTTACGCCACTACTCTCTATCAGTTCCCGCTTGGCCTCATCGTCACCGCTGTCTCCATAGCAACTTTGCCGACCCTATCACGCCTCGCCACTTCCTATCGCGAAGCTGTAGAAAGTCATTCCGACGATGCATCCCAGCGCTTAAACGATTATAAGGAGACGCTGGCCGGTGGTTTGCGGCTCGTAATAACGCTGATTTTGCCTGCTGCTGTCGGTCTATTTGCTCTGGCCATTCCAATCATCGCCTTACTGCTCGAACATGGGGAATTCACCTCGGACGATACGGTGATAACCTCCAGAGTATTACGAATCTACATAATCGGACTGGTATTCGCCGCAGTGGACCAGATGCTCATTATCGCCTCGTACGCTCGAAAGGATACCTGGCGCCCTGCTCTCGTCGGAGTAATAAGCATCGTCATTTACACGATAACCGCGTTCGTCCTTATTAAGCCCCTCGGGCTCTTAAGTTTAATGGTCGCCGACGCCGTGAAGCATGCAATTCATACCCTCATAATGATTTGGATTTTGCGCAGGCAGGTGGGCAATCTCTCCGGTTACCAAATAGGTTCTGCGCTGTTGAAATCAATAATTGCTGCAATATCGGTCGGGATCACCGCATACTTATGCGCCACTTTACTTAGCGGTGTGTTTGAACATGATACTTTCCTATCCAGATTAGCCATTGTGGGGGCGGCCGGAATTGCTGGCTTGTTGACCTTTGCCATTGCCGTCTTCGTGCTCGATATAAGGGACGCTAAATCGTTGAAGCAGCTGGTGCCCAAAAAAGGTCGCAAAACCGCTTCATAAAACATCTCTCCCCTATTTTATTAAGCCAATAAATCGGGTACAATGCGATGAAGTGTTTCCTGTTAGTGTTGAGATTGGCTTAAACTCTGCAACGAACTTAAGCCACGGGCCAGACCAAGATTTCAAAGGGAGAGGAAAGTGGCTGATCAAGCATTCCAACTCGTAGTTAGGAAAGGACCGCGACCAGGGCAGATTTTCCTGCTATCGGACGATGCGATCTCGATAGGACGAGATCCAGTATCTGAAATCGTCATCGATGATCCGGAAATATCTCGCCATCATGCGCGACTTACTATCGGACCAGCCGGCTATTATCTGCAAGATATGGCTAGCACCAATGGCAGCTTCGTGGATGGTGAAAGATTGGGTGGCGAGCCTTATGCTCTTAGTCCCGGGCAAGTAGTTATGTTCGGGAGCAATGTGACCCTGGTTTATCAGGCCATTCCGGAATCCGATCCGCTGGCTACTGTGGTTGCTCCTGTATCGATTCCTTATGGCGAGGAGATCACACCGGATGAGCCCGCTGAACCAACTGCTCAAGAACCGCCTGAGGTCGAAGAGGAGGTGGTAATTGCCGCGGTCGTTGCGGCAGACTCCCTTGAGGCTGAAGAGGAAGAAATCGCTGTCGAGGTAGTTGCTCCAGAATCTTTTGAGATCGAAGAGGAAGAAATTGCCCCCGAGGTAGCCGCTCCAGAATCGGTTGAGATTGAAGAGGAAGAAATCGCCCCCGAGGTAGCCGCTCCAGAATCTTTTGAGGCTGAAGAGGAAGAAATCGCCGTCGAAGCTGCTGCTCCGGACTCCCTCGATGTTGAAGAGGAAGTAATAATTGCCGGGGCTGTCATTGCAGAACCAGAAGGTTATTTCGAAGAACCTGGCGCTGACGAAGATATGGCAACAATTATCGACGAGCCAGTTATCGTCGAAGAACCTTTGCCAGAGCCTGAAATCGAGCCAGGTATATCTGAGGGATTTCCAACATTCGACGATGTAGATGCGGAGCCACCTGAGGCTATCGATGAGGAGGCCGTGCCTGCTCTCTTGCTTTTTGAGGAACCAGAACCGGAATCAGGAATAATACCGGAACCGGAAGTGGCACCTCCTGTTTTCGAAGAACCCCTTCCCCCACCTGACTATGGCCTAGACGCGACGATGCCTGACGTTGAATACCAACCAATGTTGGAGTCCCCGGCTGAAACGATTTTGCCGAGCGAGGCAGCGAAAGGTGGCGTCGATCGCACCGTGATCATCGCGGTTGCACTGCTCGTTGTAATGTGTTGTTGCATTTTTGGAACAATTCTGGCTCTAATCGCCATTGACACATGGGTTGAGCAGGATCTGATCAAGAACCTGGATCTGGGTGCTGTGTGGTTCTTCCGAGGGCTGAAATCCCTCGTTCATTAGAACCTATTGGCTCTCCCGCTTTGTAGCATCTTGACCGGGCTAATCAGCCCGGTCTTCTTGTTCATCCTCGATCGTTTCGAAGTCTCCCTCTATGATGACAATGGCGTCTTCTATTTCGACCGACGCCTGACCATCTGTCCCGTCATCGACGGCACCCACAGAGGTGCGTCTGTGTAATTCGTCGAGATACTTCCTAACGACGTGATTAGGAGCCATCTCAATGAAAACCTTTCCACCAACCAGCAAGGCGGTAAGATCATCAAGCTGACCCATTACAGGAAACACATCTGGGATCAGATCGGTAGGGATAAGAACATAAATCAAAGCAATAAAGGGTACGACCTTGACGTACAGAGGAACTTCGGGATCACGTAGCAGATACCATACGAGGCGTATCTGATACCAGAACTCCTTCCAGAATCCCGAATCCCTAACTGTGCCACCGGTACTTGACTCCAGAGCTTCCATCTGTTCCTCTTCCTGATTGTTTCTCTCGCTGTCCGTCATCAACAACCCTCATTACGATGTATCCGCTCTAAAGTTGCACCTTGCTAGCGCTGACTGATAACATAATTGGTCAACTCAGGCAAGATTGGATTGATATCGTATTTCTCCCAATATCCAAATCCACCGGCCGTGAAGATTGTGAAACCAATTACGTAGCCATCCTGACGGACACCAACATCGTACCAGGCGAGTTGGTTGATAAATGCCTGAGGACCATCCTCCCCTAAGCCTTGTCCAACCCAATATGATTGGAAATCTTTCCAACCTAGTCCCCCGGGTCCCGGACGGTTGCCGATTATGCCGTCAATGCCGGCCTCGGTTATGACCAAAGGGATGACCATGTCGGCCGGTTCAAGAAACTCCTGGTAATACCATCGATAACGAAAAGTGAGGGAACCGCGGTCTGGATAAGCCGGATAGCCAGGCAATGGATCGCCATATAGATACAGCATGTCCGGCGCACCGTACTCATGCAGGGATAAAATGCCACCATTCTCCATTGCGACCTGAATGGCAGGTAAGAATAATTCGAATTCGTCTAATTCAGGTACGCCAGTAGCGAATCCGCCGATAGCCGTTCGGAAACCGTGTTGGGCCATCTGCCGTACTCGTTCCTGCTCGAACCTGGAATACCAGATCATGTTTTCCAGATTCGGATCTGGTTCATTCCAACCCTCCCAATAATCAACGGCCGGATTCAATCTGTAAACTTCCAAATTCTGTGCCACGAATCGACGGGCGGCCTCTTCCGGATCGCCGCCGAAATCCTGATTCTCGATGCTGATCCGACCCACTGTGAGCGTGCGCGGTGAAGCCTCTTTCACTTCAGCTAGAAAACCCAGGTCGTCCACCGATTTCATTACGGCCGGTTGCGCCCTTCGAACAAACTCCATGATTTCCGGGTCATTATTTCTAACGACGTGTATACCTAACTTGCTTGGACCAAGCTCGTTTGTGGGCGGGAGATCTGGAATGATACTGACATATCTGGTAGCTGTCGCGGTCGGAGTAGGCGTCGCGGTAGGTTGTGGGGTTCTCGATGGAAGAGTCGGTGTCGCCGATGGCGTCATCGTTGGCTGTAACCGGTTGTTACCGACATCGGACCGTGATACCTGCCGCGTCGGCGCCACCGTGTATGTCGGCGGGACATAGGCTTGGTCCGATTCAACGATTACCGACGAGATCGTCGGCGAAATTAGCGGCTCGACCGCGATGGTCACGGCCACCGCAGGCTGAACCCTCGTCGGCAGCGGGACCTCAGAACTGCAAGCCAAAAGAAACAGGATCCCAAGTAGAGGGACGCATCTGAATATGCGATTCATTCCTATCGGACCTTGCATGCGAGGAATATACCACCGCGAAATAGCGAGGCCAATGACCTTTTGCGCCTATGACTGTGGGTGTTAAAATCCCACCCTGCATACGTTCTACTAAACCGATGACGCCAATGAATCTGCTTTTTCTCATCGCCAAAATAGTCATAGTCGCCTTTTTCTTGTTCATGTTTCTTCGCAGCAATAAGGTGATATGGGGAATTGGTTTATTGACGGTAACTTCGGCCATATTGCTCGATACTTTTCTCGGAACATTCGGTCGGGAGGAGATGATCGAGCAGTTCGGTTTCTTTTATTATGCGTTTGCCGGTACGCTCTTTGCGGGCGCTGCATTATGGCTATGGGGACTTCTCCGTCCCATCACCCAGTCAGAACGCGTGGCGAAAGAGACTGTCGACCAGCTAGACTCAGCGGCCGTTATCGCAGCTACAACCTCATTTTTAGATGAACAGAACGATACTCCTCAAGCGGCAGCAGTTCACCCCGTTTTAGACGAGACGATTATGAAAGAGTTCGGTGAGGACGATATCCTGGATTTGGAATTTGACATGGGCTACACGATAGATTCGTTTCCAGTCCCCGATCGAGGATTCGATGAGCTCTCCGTCGCTATCATTGATACCGCGGAGAGAAATGACCAGATTGAGGAGTTAAGACTGGCAGTCGAGCGAATCCAGACCCCATTACCACCCGAACATCTACCACGAATCGAGAAAATACAGGCTGATTCTCCACAGACAGTTCTTCGTCAATATATGGTAGCCAACTGCACCATGGCAGAGCTCGAGTTAATAACAACTACTCTGGGAATTGATTGGGGATCAATCCTCGGCGCCACCCTAAACGCAAAGGTGCGAAATCTCCTGCTCAATGCTGTCCGCACCAATCGACAAGAAGAATTGATCAAATTATTGCAACGCCGGGCCTTGGACACACCTGACTAGATGATTCGTTGACATCGCATCACAAACACACCTCTGCCGCACCCCAATATAGCTAGACATAAGAACAAAGTCACGTTGATCATCTGAAGATAACCGTGTAAATTGTCCATAGAGTAGCACTGATCTCGATTGTGCCCTTGAACTTACAAAATCCAGGGATAGGAGATCGACGATCAAGCTAACCAACATGACACCTTAGTAGTACCGTCAAAAACAATATGTCAGCAGCGTTTCGCTGATGGAGGGACAGATCATTCGTAAACTCTGGCCGTTTCTAGCAGTATTTTTCCTGGTTGTTGGAGTCTTCGCAGTTTATGCAGTCGACGATGGGACTCAAGTTACAGAAGAAGTCCCCCGTCTACCGAGATCACCAAACCAGAATCTCCTGGCCAACCCATCCTTCGAAGGATCTTATAGTTCTTACATTCCCCCGTTCGGAAATCCCGATTGTCCGTCAGGAATCTGTCAGACCGCCCAGATGGCCACTGGATGGACACCCTATTGGAAATCGCACAATCCAGCTGATGATCCTTGGATATTCCGTATGCCGGAGTACAAACCAGCGGAACTGAATATCCCCCCACCACCACGCGTACGGAGTGGAGAACGCGCTCAACAGTATTTCACCTTCTACTCAACTCATATTGCAGGAATTTACCAACAAGTCACCGTTGAACCAGGTCGTCAATATTGCTTCACAGTATGGGGCCACTCCTGGTCCTCAACAGATGACAACTCGCAAACGAGCGATAGCCCGTTGATCCAGAAGATCGGCATCGATCCTTTCGGTGGAACCAGTTGGGAGAGTGGCGACATCATTTGGGGTCGCCCTACGGAACAATACAACGAATATGGCTTGTTCTATGTATGCAGTGTAGCTCAGACGAATCACCTGACGGTGTTTACATTCTCAGAACCCGTCTGGGCGGCAAAACACAACGATGTCTATTGGGATGACGCCGAGCTGATGCTCTATGAGGCTGAAATGATGATACCTCAAATCGATGGGATCTCATTCCTGGCAGATGTGAACGACCCAGAGCTCGTGACTCGCGACCTAGTGATCGATATTCCTAATGATCCCTGGGTGTCTTGGACTGCGCGGATAGAAAGTGGTGGAACGATTGTCCCAACCTTAAGTGCAACTGGAGGGACAGCAGGAGACGATCTGATGATAACTGTTGATAGCAATGGATTGCCGGTTGGCTTCTATTCTGCAGAGATTACAATAACGTCCACCCCATGGCTCGCTGGCAGCCCCGCGACAATACCTCTAACACTGGTCATCGCGGCTGAAATCCACTTTAATGGTCTCGCTTTCCTCACGAGCCCATAGTTTCCTTGATGAAACGCAAAGGGCACCCTACAAGGGTGCCCCAAAAGTAACTCGCGATTCAATTGGTGGATCGGCGCTATTCTACTCCGATTCCTCTACGCTCTCTACCTCAGTGGTCTCATCCTCCGAACCCTCTTTTACTCCTTCCCGGAAAGCACGAACGCCCCTGCCAAGCTCCTCTCCGAGTTTGCCAACGCGTCCGATTCCGAAAATAAGGAGGACTATCACCAGGATAATGACCCATTCCCAACCGCCTAAACTTGGCATGTCCTTCTCTCCAGGTCTTTAAGACCCATAACTATCTAATCGTCAGATAAAGTAAATGCAGATATAGAGTTCAAGATGTCCTGCTACGATTCACCGTTACCTATTGCCTCTGGATCGCACAAGGTATCCTGCGATCAAATATCAGACATCCAGCACTCACAAATATCCTTTGCTCAGTTATTATAGCACTCGAGGCAATAGCAGGACAAGGACAGTCGCCTCTCTGACCGGTTGCTTGGCCTAAATCTCGGTGCTAAACTAACCTCATATGTCACAGGCCCTCTATCGAAAGTGGAGACCGGCTCGATTTGATCAAGTAGTCGGTCAAGAACACGTAACCAGTACGCTAAAGAACGCTGTTACAGCTGGACGACTTGGGCATGCCTACTTGTTTTCTGGACCGCGCGGAACTGGTAAAACAACAATCGCAAGGTTGGTCGCAAAGGCAGCTAACTGCCATGATGATGATCTCACCCAGAGACCTTGCAACACTTGCCCACCGTGCATCGCCGTTAACGATGGACGATACCTGGACCTAATTGAGATCGATGCGGCGTCAAATACGGGGGTTGACGATATACGGGATCTGCGAGAGAAGATCAACTTCACTCCCTCAGAAGGACGATTCAAGGTCTATATTATCGATGAAGTTCATATGCTATCCACGGCGGCATTCAACGCCTTGCTGAAAACGCTTGAAGAACCCCCAGATCACGCCATGTTCATTCTCGCTACTACTGAAGAGCATAAAGTTCCCCTAACGATAAAATCTCGCTGCCAACAGTTTAGCTTCAGATTACTTACCGGGCAGGAGATTACAGGTCGGATCAGGTGGCTTGCGGATCAGGAAAGCCTGACTCTGGAAGAGGCGGCTGTGACGATGATCGCCCAGCATGCTTCTGGAAGCATCCGGGATGCAGAGAGTTTGCTAGATCAGCTGGTTGGCGGTCCAGGTGACCAGATAACATTAGAACGGGCCCGCATGGTCCTAGGTACCGCGTCCAATGAGACGGTCAGTACTCTCACCGACTCGTTACTTGCAGGAGACGGGCCTAAAGGATTATCGATCATTCATGAAGCGTTGGGCACTGGGACGGATGCTCGTCAATTATCCAGGCAGATGGTCTCATATTTGCGACACTTATTGCTCATCGCCACTGCAGGACATGAGTTGCCGATCGACATGACAGAAGACCAGCAGGCAACCATGAACCGCCAGGCTAGAGCTGTAAATCGAGCGTTTCTGATTGAAGCGGTTAAACGTTTCAATACAGCGGCACATATTTCGACAGGGAGTTGGCAGCCGCAACTGCCATTGGAGTTGGCTTTCATTGAATTACTTCCTGCTTCAGCGGATCCTGTCTCGTCTGACAATCGGATAGCTCCACCAGCTGAGCGGCAGAATAGACCAAACTCAGTTGAAGCAAGTGTTCCGATAAGTCAGCCAGAAGCGACTGTCAGCGAGCTGGAAGAAACTGGCGCCGTAGTCGATGCAACTACCGTGGCATCGCTTGATTCCATCAAATCACTTTGGTCTGAGTTGAGGGAGCGTGTCGCTAAACGGGATTCGACCTTACCCGCTCTGCTGGCTTCTTCCAAACCCCTTGCGACCGAGGGTGCGATACTAGTTCTCGGATTTGACTATCCTATCTTGAAGGAAAAGTTCGAACGGAAGAAAGAGTCCAAGGAAATCGTAGCGGCCGAGTTAAGCGAGCTGCTCCGGAGTCCGATAACAGTGCGGACCGTCGTTACGGAGCAATATGTCCCACCGGCAACGCAAGAAAGTATCGACATCGATGACTTCTCGGCTCTGGCTCAGGAGTTAGGGGGCGTCGTTCACAATCAGTGAAGTCCGTATCGTACACATCACGATGCCTGACAACCAACGTATGACAATCTGCCAAATTCAGAATCTTCGCCGTTGAAATGACAATATCAACACTCGCTAACAAATCTGCACCGTGTCGCATGTGGCGAGCGATAGCCGTCAAAGAGGGCGTTTAGAAATAGGAGTATAGCATGGCCAAGAGATCCTACCGGGGAAAGCCAAAAAAGGATAAAAGTGCGAGCAGCAGCAATATGATGAGTCAGTTTCAGGAGATGCAAACACAGATGGCAGCCCAACAGGAGGCATTGGCTACTGAAACTGTGTCAGTGACTGCCGGTGGTGGTGCGATTACGATCGTCATAACCGGGCACCAGCGCATACAATCAATCGAGATCCAGCCCGAGTTGCTTGATCCAGAAGATATAGAGATGTTGCAGGATATGCTTGTGGCGGCCGTTAACGCCTCCATCGAACAATCACAGGCCATGGCTGCTGAGAAGATGGAAGGTTTAACCGGCGGGTTAGGTCTGAACGATCTACTGGGTGGTCTCGGCGGGATGTAGAAGTGACAAACAATATCTTGCCAAGATCAGTTCAGCGGTTAATTGACGAGTTCTCCAGGTTACCTGGCATCGGTCCAAAGACCGCTTCGCGTCTCACTTTCTTCTTGCTGCGGGCTGCCAATGAACAATCTGCGGAACTTTCCGAGGCATTGCGATTGTTAAAGAGCTCGACTCGACTCTGTTCGATCTGTTATAACATCACTGAGTCAGATCCGTGCCCGACATGTAGCGATGATAGGCGTGATGAAAGGCTCCTTTGCGTAGTTGAGGAACCCTTGGATGTTGTCGCCATAGAGCGCTCTCGAGCCTATATGGGTCAGTATCACGTATTGCATGGGGTTATATCACCGGTCGAGGGCGTCGGACCTGATGACCTGAAAATAGCCGAATTGATCCGACGTATCGAAAATGGCGTTTTCACCGAAGTAATATTAGCCACCAATGCCACTCTGGAAGGAGACTCGACGGCATTGTATTTACAGAGAAGATTGATGCCTTACGAAGTAAAGATGACAAGGCTTGCCAGGGGGCTTCCGGTCGGAGGAGACCTGGAGTATACGGATGAGGTAACCTTGGGTCGTGCGCTGGAAGGACGCCAAGAACTGATCTAAAAAGAATGAACTGAAGGCGGGAGTGGATGGGAGTCGAACCCACCACCGCTCGCTCCGCGCGACCGGTCACCGGTGTTGAAGACCGGGGCATCCACCGGGACACAACCACTCCCGTATCTGCCATGAATATATCCAAGGCTGCCTTCACAGGCAACCGGCAATCAGGAGGAGCTAAGTCCCAACTAGCCCTCAATCATCTGCAGGAAGGGCTATGATTCACCCTGATTGACCAGATATTGTAACCCTCCCCCAACTTGACATTGATATGCCCTTTGGATAGAATCAGCCTTGCTCAACAAGCAATGCTAGACCACTAGCCGGGATAGCTCAGTTGGTAGAGCACTGCACTGAAAATGCAGGAGTCCCCAGTTCGAGTCTGGGTCCTGGCACTGATAGATTTGCTTGCGGGTGTAGTTCAGTGGTAGAACGTCTCCTTGCCAAGGAGAAGGTCGTGAGTTCGAATCTCATCGCCCGCTCTAGAAAGAAGACCGGCAGGTTAATAGCCTGCCGGTTTGATTTTGGCGACGTGGCCAAGTGGTAAGGCACGGGTCTGCAAAACCCTGATCACCGGTTCGAATCCGGTCGTCGCCTTATAAGATTCTTGCAGCTCCCACCCGGCGGAAGGGAGTTTTTCTATCTGGGGGAATGGCGCCGAGAAACTGGGGCTCCAAATGTCGCCGGCCTTTTCCATTCCGTCCGATCTTAACATTGTTGCGTTTTCAGATAAACGACTCCTCTTCAGGAAACTCTTACAGCAAAAATCCCCGGTCCTATGACTGGGGATTTATCGTGCTTTATCTATCAACTATGGTTTGTTAACCTGGCTTGTTAGCCTAAGGTGGATTTACCGGAAGTCCTGGAACGGGTATCTCGTCAACCCGAGGTTCAAGGCTAAATTCGCCCGTCTCCGGTACTAGGACAATTCCACCTTCCAGTACCTGGGGTAGCGATACGCTTGCTGTAATGTAAGGTGTCGTGTCACCCTGCGCTCTCAATACGAGATCGATAGTTATTCCGGTCTCCAAAGCCCATTTCAGAGTTAACGCATCCTGGGCTGATAGGCTTAAGATTACCAGGTCCGGTCGATTTTCTGGCCGTTCCTTGGGCACAGGTGTTGGACTCGGGGCTCCTTCACCAGATATCGGTTTCTGGGAGCTCAATAGAGCATCGGCATTGAATTCCTGGCTTAACCCTAGTCTTGGGTCGCGCCAGCTTCCCATCCAAAGGACTTCCATCTGCTGGAGCGTGAGTTGGGTGGTCCGACGGGGGATCTGATCCTTGCCTTGTCCAGGCTGGATGACCGCCACGGTATTGATGGTGGGGATTAGCTCCAAGCGGCCTTCGGATGTCTCAGGGAAGAGAAACGCTCTACCGTCTAATAAAGCCTGCTCATTCACACGTTCCCAGTTGTTCGGCCGGATTGTATTGAATTCATCGTCAACCTCGACGAGCCTGAGGGTCATGATCGCGTCCACGAAGTCTCCCGGTCTGATGGCATAGGCCGCACCGGTAAACATGTTTATGGGGAAGGAGACAGCCACCTTTCCATCGTCGACATACAAACTAAGATCGGAACCCAGATCGGTTAGGTCACTTGGACTTAAGGCCAACATAGGTCGCAATATCTCTTGACCGGAGCTGACTTCCGTTCTTACGAGTCGACCGACTACCTCATCTGACTCCGAAAAGGTGACTCCGCCCACGACGGCCACGTTGTCATCTGGCCTACGCTCAACGCGGATAATATCTTCTCGAATCCGTTCCCCGACAGGAAGGTAAACATCCGCGACCAACACGTCTACAAATTGAACTTCAGGAGTCGGTGTCGGAGTTGGTACACTTGGTTCTTCTGGTGCGCCTTCTTCCGCCTCGGTCGTAACCTCTTCAGGTTGTTCTTCGACTTGGGCTGTGTCATCACAATCCGATCGCCAGTTGGTCAGAAAACTTCCGCATGGGCTGACGAAAACGACAAGCACTACTGCCGCTGCGAGGACTACCAGCACGAGGATGAGAAGAGCAAAGGTTCTTGGACGCATAGTAACTGCCTCTCTCTTTATACGCTTAGATTCGCGTTAACGGCTCGGTCTCTTGGTGTTTTCATTCCTGTTTGTTAGAGCATAAAAACAATAGAGAACTGTCCGATAGAGCCGTTAAATTAGGGCCCTACATCCTCTGAATCCAAAGAGGTTGTGCCCACTCCACCAATCGTATACTCTGTATTGGGTGGTACGGTGATGTCAAATTGCCTGAGTAAATAATTGAAATCCACTCCTTCAATCGCATACAGTTGGGGATCATTTACACCCCGAAGTGCATAATCAATATCGGCATTCACCTCTAGAGCGTACTTCAAAAACAACTGTTGCTGTGGAGGTAACGCGAGCAGGAGGACATTGGGCGGTGGGGGTGTCGGAGTCGGCGGCGGTCCTCCTCCTGGTGTAGGCGTTGGCGCGTCAGGGTCAGGTGTTGGCGTTGGAGCCGGAACTGGCGGCGATGGCAGCCATGGACCCACCTGCACCACACGAGCACCCTGCAATATCACCGATACTGGGATCGGTCGTTCCGTGCTCTCAGCCGGTTCCACGTGGGCGATATCGCCCGTAGCGATCTGTTCGAACCGGCCGTAAGGATCGATAACTACGAATTGCTGCCCAGTACCTCCGCCTTCTGTGACACTGGTTTCTGGCAGGAAAAATACAGCGCTGTTGAACAACAACGTTTGAAACTGTTCGTCGATCGCATTCAGCGTAAAGCTGAGCATAATATCTACCGTATCACCGGGCGAAATTCCGTAGGCTACGCTCGAGAGACGATCCAGAGGCACGGCTAAAGCCACCCATCCCGGCGGGACGAGGGAGGACGGACCGTAGCTTTCCACGCCGATCAAAGTCGGATCGCGGACAAGACTGTCGGCCGTTAGCGTTTCCCCCTGGTATATTTCCCGTCGGGCATATAGACCGACGGCATCATCAATGTCGGTAATGACATTGGATCCGACTTCAATCGCAAGACGTTTGTCGATTGCCAGCTCGGCTTCGGTCATCTGAAAGCCGCGAGGGACTGTATTCCAGGCAACGACAACATCAACCATATTACTGATTTCTTCCTGCGGAATAGTCGGTGATGGCGTAAATGGCGTAAGATCAGGTGCTGGCGTCCCTGCCTGCTCGGTTGCTCCAGTCTCAGCTACCCCTTCCGAAGGTTCTTCGGGTGTATCTTCCGGTTGGAAGAGCAAGAGATATGCTATTGCCAGAAGCAAAAACAAACCAACGATGCCAACAATGATGGCGATAATTCGGCGACCGCTCATAGCTTAGTATCCTTAAGCACTGGTCACGAGAAACGTGAGAGGAAGTGAACTTTATGTTTACTCTACCATCCTATGTCAAGTTAGACAATAGGAAATATAGAACATCTCAAACAATATGTTAACCTCAGGCACGAAATATGTTAACAGATGTAGAATAGGGTAGCAAATGGCACTATCGTCCTGATGTGGTCTCTAAAAACCGTGAAATTATTTTGGCTCGGCACGAGAGAATAGTATTAAAAAGATCTGTCCGAAAATTCGTTTGCGACGATGCCGGCTATCTCTTGGATGGCATCGGTGCGTCGGTCAATAATTGCCACCAGGCCTGCCATGGTCGAGCGTATTCGGCTGGATCAGGGGCTGGATCAGATGAAACTGACGGACCAGTATCGGCTTCGATCACCAAAGGAACGACTTTCCTCTCACCTGGTAGAACCTTGCCAGCCTCATCCCTGGCATACCTTTCAACATACTCTACGCTCTGAACGAATTCTAGGGTAGCCTCGAGCTCAACCTTGCGTGCGATCTCAGCATCATACTCTGCTCTCAGCGTCTCCTCGTCCTTTCCGACGAGTCTCCCCGCCTGCGCTCTCCTATTTAGATCCAGTGCGACAAATAAACCAAATAGGATTACGATCAGCGCGATTCCTTGAGTTAACGTGAGGAGTGGCTTTTTCCAGACTAGCTTCCAGCGCATGATGACATAATATTATCCACATTAGCCGCGATGGGCAATAGGACTTTATTCGGTAACAACGATTTGAAACCATATTGGCTTGTTGGCTTGGGTGCCAAAGCCAAAGGTTCGACCATCTGGATCACGAAGCATCCATTCACCTCGGTAAATGCCTGGCTTAAGCGGGGCAGTGAGTTGAGCGGAAATGTCTATCATCTCACCAGGCGCTACTTCGGTGGCAATCTGGATCACCTCCAAGGTGTTTAACTTATCACCCGCGACAATTACCAGGCCGTACCCGTTCGACCAGGAGCAGCTACCACTATTTATGACGCGCCAGGTCTTGGTGATCACCTCGCCAGGCGCTACCTCGAAATCGTCCGGTATGGTTACATCTTCCAAGAACTTCGCCCCATTAATGCAGGTGAAGCTATCGACTTCTGGCAGCGGTAAAAAGGCAAAATCCCATCCGAAACTAATACCCGAACGATTTTCGCCATCCGATATAGTTATGATTTTTCCCGCTGGATCTCCGCCGCTATCATGAGTCCACTCACCCGATTCCAGAATGGCCGCATTTTGAATCTTCGTGGCATCAATTGAGACGCAATACTGGCCTGCTGAGATACCGCTAAAAAGGTACAAGCCATCGTCATCAGTAATAGTCACTGCTAGACCGGTCGAAGGGCAGGTCCCCTCGCCAAGTTCGACCAGCAAACCCTCTAGACCGAGTTCGTCCGGATCGATCACCCCATTGGCCATATTTCTCCCGCCGTCTCGCTCCACGCAGCCTGGTGATGGTCGTTGTGAACTCCCCTGATCGTTTTCCGTGGCAGCGCAGAGATCGTGCCAGACCTGGCCACTAATAACAGCACCGCCGGTGTCTGAAAAGTGCTCATCTTGAAGGAGAAAGGTGATGATTTGACCGTTGACTTCGACAGCATAGGAGCCGGCAACTAGCCCAGCGACATCTAGCGTAACAAATTCCTGGAATGGAATCGACTCGCCTCCGCACTCTGGGCTAGACCTATCGAACACAAATATCTCAATCTTGAACGTGTCTTGCTCCCGGGTTTGTTTAATCTCATCGATGGACGAACAATTATTTGGCAGGATTCCCATGATCTTTGCCCTCACTTGCGGAGATTCGGAATCGCTTACGAAGATCTCGACCTCGTCGATGAGTGCTGGTTTGCGAACTATCTCGGACTGGGCCGGTGGAATTGGAGTTGGGGACACTAATGTGTCATCGTTGCTCCGACAGGAGGTTAACGCAAAAAGAAGTCCGATCAACCCTATATAGTAGAACTTGCTATTGGCGACCATCGATTCCTCACTCTATCACCGGTACAGTGCAATAATACCACCTGATCCCTCGAGTTGTCGCCTTTCCTTACTCAGGTAGAATCAGAGACGTGACAGCTCACCCAGAAGTTGACTATCTTGCTATTGGCCACGCATCTTTGGACCTTATCCCATCTGGATCTATGCCCGGAGGATCGGTCACCTATGCGGCTCGAGTGGCCGAGGCATTGGGTTGCCGGGTAGCCATTGTTACTAGTGTTGCGTCAGATCTCGACCTAGACTCGGCATTTCCTGGTATTGCAATCGAGAATGTTCCTACTGCGACTACGACCACCTTCGAAAATATTTACAAAGACGGTAGACGCCAGCAGAAGATTTATACAGTGGCTAGTTCAATCCAGAGAAAGCATATACCGCAGGCTTGGATTCGTGCACCCATCGTGCACCTTGGACCGATAGCAAATGAGATCGATCCGTCCATTATTAGCTTGTTCAGCAATAGCATCGTGGGACTGACACCGCAGGGCTGGTTTCGTAGGTGGGACGAGAACGGACAAGTAACCAGCGGCGATTGGCCCGAGGCGAATGACGTCCTACAAATGGCCGCGGCCGTCATCTTGAACGAGGAGGATCTGAAAGATCTATCCGTGCTCGAGGTATTTAGAGAGAAAGCTCGTCTGCTCGTGTTGACCGAACAGGCAGGTGGTTGTACGGTGCATTGCCGCGGTGAGAGCCGTCATTTTCCGGCGCCGCGGGTCGTCGAAGTCAATCCAACCGGCGCCGGAGACTCGTTCGCCGCCGCCTATTTCGTCCGCCTTCACCAGACTCGCGGCAACCCTTGGGATTCTGCTGAATTTGCCAACCGCGTTGCGGCGGCGTCGGTTACACAAGAGACAATTGACGACAAAATAATCGCTATCTCAAAGATAGTGGATGCCGGATACAATTCAGGGTTGCACATCGAATAAGTGAAGGAATCATCTCGGATAACCACGGTTACTATGACTAAGATCTATGCCATAGCCATGCAAAAAGGTGGTGTCGGAAAAACAACCAGTGTTGTTAACATGGCCGCCTTCTTGACAAATAAAGGCTTTCGCGTGTTGGTCGTCGATCTCGACCCTCAAGCCAATGCGACATCATATCTCGGTTTCGATAAGTATAAAGCGAACCCATCGATGTACGACGTTCTTCTTGAGAGGAGCACCCTTGACAGAGTCGCTATTTACCATGACGTCTCGAAAGTAAGCCTGGCTCCCTCCAATCCGGCGATGGCCGGGGCTGAGGTGGAGCTAGTCAACGTGTTCGCCCGCGAATACCGGCTGAAAAACGCGCTGAAGCAAACCAACAGCACCTATGATTACATATTGATCGATTGCCCCCCGAGCTTAGGTTTACTCACCGTCAACGCCTTGGCGGCCGCCAAGGATGGGGTCATCATCCCAATTCAGTGTGAATACTTGGCCCTGGAGGGTTTAACCCAGCTCCTGGAGACAATTGAGCTCATTCGCAAGCACGTAAACAACGAGTTGCGGGTACGCGGACTGATCATGACAATGTACGATAGGAGGACCAATTTGAGCCGTCAGGTTGTGGAGGAGGTTCGGTTTCATTTTCCCGATAAGGTCTTTCGTACCATCATTCCACGGAACATTCGCTTGAGCGAGGCGCCAAGTTATGGCATGCCGATAAGTTTGTATGCACCAAACTCCCCAGGCGGCATTGCCTACAAGATATTAACAGCCGAGCTCGTAGGGGGAGACAGAGCTCAACCGATGAACAGGAAATCGATTACATGAGCAAAAGGCGCGGATTAGGAAGGGGGCTTAGCTCCTTAATACCCCCAGGAGAACCAGAAAATCAGGATCAGGGCGGAATGCTCACGGTGCCGGTGACCAGCATTTCGCCTAATCCGCTGCAGCCACGAACTGAAATGAATGACGAAAGCCTATCCGAGCTGTCGTCTTCGATTCGAGAGCATGGACTGATCCAACCACTCATCGTCCGAAAAGATGACCAAGGGGGATACACCCTTATCGCCGGCGAGAGGCGGTGGAGAGCCGCACAGATGGCCGGGCTCAAGGAGCTGCCGGTAGTCGTCAAGGAAGCATCGTCACAAGAGATGCTTGAACTAGCTCTGATAGAGAACATCCAGAGAGCTGATCTAAACCCAATAGAAGAGGCTCGTGCCTACCAGCAGCTAATAGACGATTTCGATCTCACGCAGGAAGATGTAGCGAGCAGAGTCGGAAAAAGCCGGTCCACTATAGCAAATACGCTGCGTTTGCTAAACCTCCCGGCCAATATCCAGGCCGCGGTAATGGCAGGCAAGATCAGTGGCGCCCATGCACGGGCTCTGCTACCACTTGAAACTGACGAATCCCGGACGGCCATCATGAACAGCATCATCAAGAGAGAGCTCAGCGTCCGCCAGGTAGAGGAAATTGTCAAAAAGATCAACTCGGCGGCTAAGCCAACCTCAAAGCCGCCTAGATCCCTGTCCCCAGAATGGAGTTTCCTTCAAACGCAATTTCGCCAGTCCCTTGGTACACGAGTTGATATTCAGAAAGGTCAAAAGGGTGGGAAAATCGTCATTCATTTTTACTCTGACGAGGACCTGCAGGCCTTGTATGAGACAATTGTAGACGAGGTTGCCCTTTAGACGTCTTTCGGCCTATTAGGTCACGAGCCACGGAAAAAGGTTGACGTTGGCGGCCTCAATTAACCTATCACGCTACCAAACCAATCCCATTCTTGACGCCAGGAAACTGACCGCCAGGATATTGGAGGTGTCACTAGATCTTGGCCTCACGATCTCTGAAATCCATTTAGATGATCTAGGCGTCGTTTTGCCTGATGGCCAGCTCGTCAGGTAGGAAGCTATTGAGGATATAGACCAGCATGAAGATGGCTGTTTCACGGTTGATTCTGGCCGAATCTGGAAGGTTCAACTCTATTCAGAGCTGATGAATCTCGTTTATTCCCTGATGCCTACCGCCGGACCGCCGACTATGCTCATTTCGGGGATACCCATGCACCGCATAAAGGGCATAGATCCCCCGCAAAGACACGTTGGCGAAGACCAGACCATTAAGCCAGTAACCGGTCAGGTGCTCGATACGTCGACCGGACTGGGCTACACAGCTATTGAAGCAGCGAAATCGGCTGAGAAGGTCATCACGGTTGAGATCGATCCAGCCGTCCTGGAGATCTGCGGCATTAACCCCTGGTCACATGAGCTTATCGAAGAGGAGCGGATTGAAAGTCGCATAGGCAACGTCTTTGAGGAAATCACACATTTCGAGGATGCTGCGTTTTCTCGAATCATCCACGATCCACCGACCATCAGTCTCGCAGGTCATCTTTACTCAGCCGAATTTTACCGGCAGCTATTCCGGATTCTGAAACCTGGTGGACGTCTCTTCCACTACATCGGCGATCTCACCAGCCGTTCAGGCAGAAGGACATCACGTGGAGTGGTCCAGAGGCTGAAGGACGCAGGTTTTCGACGCGTCGTCTCCAGAAAAGAGGCGTTCGGCGTCGTCGCCTACCGTTAATTAATCCTCAATCGACAATACCAGCCCATCGCTGCGGCCGAACACTTCAGGGAAGAATTCTTGCCGGGCAGTTGCAGGAATAACCTGGTACTCGCCCGGTATGGTCGTCTGTAGATGGTAGGTGAACTGATAAGTTCCGGCCGGCAGGTAGTTGCTCATGAAGATGACGGCGTTATCGCGGTATTCGATGCGGTCAAAGTACCACCAACCCCAGTAGCCATATAGGTATTCACGGTCTGTTCGGGCCATTGAGCCACCCGAGTTAGCTCCCGTCGTCAAGAGACCTGGATCGATGGCCTCGGTCCCGGCCGGGATGGGATCTCTTAGGACGACATAGAGCAGATCAGACGGCACCACCAGCGATAGCTCCACCCTCACCTGCTGCCCATTCTCTATTTCCGAGATCGGTTCGCAGACGCTTTCTTCGGGATTGCAGCTCGCATCATAGTAGGCTCTCTGCACATCGATCCCCCGGTTGATTGCCTCCAGATAATTGGCATCGATGAAGGAATCTAGATAAGCCGAATAGTACAGACGTCCGTCACCGCTACCGCGTTGGAGATCGATGAAATTGACCTCTTCTGGCAAGAGTTCACTAAGGGAGACGGCCAACTCTGCATTCTCAGACACGTTTTCAGCCCCGAAGTGACCTTCAGACAAGCCTCGGCCGTTCATGGCGACTTTATAGTCGTAATCGACGTTCAACTCATCGCTGGCTGCCATCCAATCTGACAGGGCTAATATGCTCCATGCATTTTCCTGTCCTGTAGGCCAATGATCGGCTGTACGGGCAACCATCAACCACCGGACGGCGTTCGGCAAGAGTGGGTTTTCTGGGTCAACACGGGCCAAGGAGTCGACGATCATCGCCGTTCCACGAATATCGCTGCCCAGGTTGTCCCAATCAGGCACGGCATCCTCCCAATGGGCGCCACTGGCGCTGAGAATGACGCTGTCATTTAAGTCGGCGATCAAGGTTGCCTCCTCGGTTTCGCCCTCGCCCATCAGATCATAGGCTACGAGTAGTAGACCTCTTGCATACGGATCGAGAAGCGCGCGACGTTCAGTGAACAGTTCGTCCAATTCGTCGACACTATCCTGCTTCAGTTCGGCCAGAACGTACAAAAAGAAGGCTTGCCTGTTGACCTCGTATGACTCGGTAAGATCCTGGACGTTTCTCAGCTGATTTCGCAGATAAACCGAG
The DNA here is from genome assembly GCA_049650305.1 of Promineifilaceae bacterium (SeqCode). Lineage (GTDB taxonomy): Bacteria > Chloroflexota > Anaerolineae > Promineifilales > Promineifilaceae > UBA11865. Next base: position 1,190 of record JBARZW010000491.1, on the reverse strand, counting down.
GCTCGACGGGTGACTTCGTTGGGAATGGTGAAGCCCGCTTCCTGAGCTTTTGCCAGAGCCAGAAGTGTATAGGCACTGAGGTAGGGATCAGCCTCCGATGAGTAGCACCAACCCCAGCCGCCGTTCGTTTTTTGCAACTCTTCCAGCCGGCCAATATCTTCCTGGATCAACGCTTCTAGCCTGTTTGTCAAACCCTCATCCTCAAGGGCCATCAATTCCATGGCCCGGAAGGTGGCGACGTTTGGCAACAACTGGTCCGTGACAGAATGGGCGCATGCCGGCCGATCTTCTAGCCTGTTTATATACTCGAAAGTGTCAATCAGCGCGGCAGTCAGTGATGGACTTAGCTTGAGCTGAACCTCTCCCTGGCTTCTATCGACGTTAGGTGGAAGTAGAATCGCTTCCACACGCCGTCCTGCCTCATCGAGGACTCCGGAAGTACCGATGATGTCCTCTCCGGAATAACGGACCACGGGAAGGAGTTGATTCGGGGCAATGCCGAAGGTAGGCTTTGAAGCATCGCGGTATCCTCCACCTTCCACTCTGAAGGTGAGATCGGCGAAACGAACATCATCTACCGTAGCCGGCCAGCGAACGACTTCCCTGCCCTCGGCCGGTATGACAATTGACTGATCAGCCGGTCCTTCAAGAGTCAAGCCCAAGGCAACCAGGCTAACAGTTACCTCAAGCGGCACGTCGCTATTGTTGTGGATGACGGCTCCTAGCTGCAACTTATCGCCAACAGTCAAGAACCTGGGGGTAATTGGGCGGATTAGGAGTGGAAGGGTTGCGATGATATCGACCTGGTCCTGACCGACCAAAGTATCGGCACTCGTCGTGTAATCGCTTACGCCTTTTGTACTGAGGCGCCAGGTAGTTAATGAATCCGGCAATGGTATGGTTACGGTGGCATGTCCGTTGGCGTCAGTCGCGACTTTTGCCTTCCAAAATGCCGTATCTGGAAAATCCTTTCGAACCTCATCTTCCTCTTTCAGGGCGAATGTGCTTAGGGCGGCTTCATCGGGCCCACCACCACCGCCGCCCATTCCGCCCGCCTCTAGAGGGATCTCGATTTCCAGCCCTTCACCTGAGATGATGAGACCAGATCCCGTCTTGCTGCGCATCGGCTGTCGATCATAGAACGCGTCCAAGATATGTGGCGCATTGTCAGCTTTTAATGACAATACGGC
>JBARZW010000490.1:0-3402 GCA_049650305.1 Promineifilaceae bacterium (SeqCode) | reverse complement strand
GCCAGAGTCCCCTCAGGAAATCTTTACGGGACCGCCGGTGACTTAGCCAACTTGATACGGTTTATTTTTCGCGGCGGGGAAGTTAACGGCGACCATATCATAAGTCCCGTAACGCTGGCCTCGATGTTTGAAGAACAATATAGTCACTCGGCCGATCCCCAACGCATGGGGCTTGGCTGGAAGATCGGCCTGGTATCGGAATCGGAGAAAATGGTGTGGCACGACGGCGGCCCTAGCGAAGGAATCGGTTCGCTGGTAGCCTTCCTTCCCGACAGAAAACTGGGTCTGGTGCTGCTGGCCAACTCGACCAGCTTCGATGGCAGCGTATCGGCTCCGTTGGCTATCGAGTTGCTGGAAGCGATGCTAGAGACGGTGTATGGGCTTGTAGGGACTGAGGAGGATCCGCCTGACCTTTACCCGGTAGAGCTGGCGGTTCTGCAGGATTACCAGGGCAGCTATGCGGCGTTTGGAGAAATCATGGAAGTTGTCTCGGACGGCGATCGGCTGAAAGCGAGTATCCAGGGTATGTCGTTTGACCTTGTGCCGATAGCCGAGAACCGGTTTAGGCCGAACCATTAACTGTACAAGCTGGGTTTGGCGGATTTGCTTCAACTTCCCATTGATCTTAGGGAGCTGGAAATCGAATTCCAGATTGGGGAGGAGATTGATCAGGATGTCATGGTCATTAACATAGGCGACATCTCTTATGAGATGTGTCCCCGATATCCGGACCTGCCGGGGGATCAGGCATCCTGGCAAGCTCTTACGGGTAAGCACGAACGGCATGCTCGGTTGCCATCAGGGAATTCCGGCCGAGAGAAGCTGGGCGAGATCGAACTAACGATCGTTGACGGCCGGCTGCATATGTCGGGGGCAGTCGGCCCGATTTTACCCATGAACAACGGGATAATCCTTACTCTCAGCGGCCCATTTAACGGAGAGACGATTACGTACGATCAGGAATCGGGATTCCTCTACCATCGGGGATTCGTCTATAAACCGGTGGTGAATGAGGACGAAGCCAGTGCAAGCCCCGCTTTTTCTCGAGGTCATCAAAAGCATTAACCAGTCGAGCCAGGACCGGTAGCGGTCGCTTATGTCAGAGTGAATTATCGACAATTATTCGCAGCCGATACCTACTTTATGTCTATTTAACCGAGGTATGAATAAGGCGTGTTAATACATGTACAAGCTAATTAGGGATTGGTAAAAAAGAGGGAGCGATAGGAAACCGGGCGGAGTGTGGGACAGTCGCGATTTGCTATAGATGCTTGACCCTCATCGAAAGAGTGTCGCGTAGGCATCATTTCCCCTGTAATAGACGATACTGCAAAAGAGATTAGTCAGCGTGAAAATGTGTTCAAGCGTCCACAAAATGAACAGGACGATATCATCAGGTTCAGCGGACTTGTCCTAGATAAGAATCTGGAACAGAACCAAAAAGTTACCTGATACCATGCGTTCTGGCACGATTCTGTATATTATCCTTTCTCAGGAGGCTCGAAATGAAGAAAACCCTTGCCATCATCCTATATCTTTGGCTGCTTTTGATCGTTAGTTGCACTAATGCCGCGCCAACGTCGAGTCCAGTGATCGAGTCTCCCATTCCGGAACCAACAGCGACAAGCGTACCACCAACAGATGCACCCCCAACGCAGTTACCGGAACTACCCAGGAGGAACGTGCCGTATATCCCGGAGGCCGGGCTACTCCAGACACTCGATGTCCATACACCTTCAACCGGGGATGGGCCATTCCCGACGATTCTCGCAATTCACGGTGGAGGTTTCAGCGGTGGGAATAAGAGCAGCTATAGCGAACTTGCTAGCCATTTCAACGAACTCGGGTACGCGTTGGTTTCGTCTAACTACAGGTTAACATCGACCTCCAGCTATCCGGAACAAGTCGAAGATGTATTTTGCGCCCTGGCATGGGTTCATGAAAATTCTGTGGCCTACGGATTCGATGATGAGCGGATCTTCATCATGGGCGACTCGGCCGGTGGCTATCTCACTGCGATGCTTGGGACGGTTGACGCACCGGACCTCTATTTGGAAAACTGCCCTCACGCGCTGCCGGACGCGGACTGGATTCAGGGCGTGGTGGTTTTCTATGGGTTTTTCGATTTTCTGAGCATCGAAGGTTTCCCTGATGTTCGGTCAAATCTTCAGCCGTATTGGGGAGCTAAACACAGCGATATCGCGCTTGACACTCTGGCTGAGATGTCGCCTGCGTCATGGGTGGATGGGGGTGAACCTCCTTTCCTACTCCTCCATGGTACTTCGGACACTCTAGTTCCAAGTTGGATGTCGGAGGATTTCGCTACTGTGCTAGAGGAAGCTGGCGTGGAAGTGGAGCTGGTGCTGATCCCCGAGACCGAACACGCGTTTATTAGACAGCACTTCTCATCTCCTGCGATGGAGCTAGCGTTGAATTCCACGGAAGCCTTTTTATCGAAGGTATCTGAGCAGTAAATCAGGAGCTTTAACTCGTTTACCCAATTTACGCTTCCGTTGCCGGAAGGTTCATAGTCGCGGGTTTTAGATATGAAAGTTGCCTCGGCCTCCTCCATGTGTGGGCTCACCTCGGCCTACAGACCGAACAAGGATGTTCAATCAACGGGCGGACGGGGGTTATTGGCTTACACTATTCGGGTGACCTTGAACCAGACCAATGGCGGACGGTTGGGGCCTTCTCCTCGTCATATTCCGTCACAATTACCCGGCCGACAGAAAACTGGAATAGGGTTTGTTGGTCGGGAAGATCACGGCCCACTACTCGAAAGGCAACCTCCCGAATTTCAGGATCATCTTTAAAACTCGCAATTCCTGATATCAGGAACTCGGTACTCGGTCCGTTGGTTTGGAACACCGAGCAATGGAGAGCAAAGCGTCCATCACGCAGGAGATCTCGTCCTTTAGGTGACTTCCTATCAATGAACAGGAAGAAGTGGCCCTCTCCGATAAAAGGCCGCACCGGATGGACACGAGGAGACCCGTCCTTTTTCGTCGTTGCGAGGTAGGCTATTTTCTTATTGAGGAGGTCAGCACCGAGAGAAGCTAGTTCGGGCGCTCCTTCTTTAAATTCTCGCAGCTCATGTTTTGCCATGCCTTTGTCTCTATGTGACCTAGTCCTAAATTACCTCTGTTGGAGTAGGTCACCGGTCTGGAATAGGATATCCAGGGCTCGGTTGGCGACTTCCACCGTGGTTGGACCCAGGCCGCAGCTAGTGGTGACCAGGCTTCTGTGTGCCAGTTCGGCGTAAGAGAGTTCGACGCCCCGCGCCTGGGCTTTGCCGGCAATCAGACGCATACCCTCACGCAAGCGGCCGCCCAGCGCTTCAGGAGTAGTCTGGAAGATCTCCTCATTGTTGGGCACGATCCCCCACATGACGGCGCCCCC
>JBARZW010000489.1:0-1765 GCA_049650305.1 Promineifilaceae bacterium (SeqCode) | reverse complement strand
TGGCGCCCGGTCATGAACTCTGTCTAAGTCGTTCGCTGGAAACACTGGCCGGGCAACAGTCCGATCTAGGCGCCATCCCCAATAACGTCAGCGTGGCTACCGGCCGGTTGGACCATACCAATGCCGGTTCGGTGGACTCCAACCTTTGGTTCATCCTTGGCCACGCCCTCCAGTACCGCGCTTCGGGTGATATCGAGTTTCTGCGCCACCAGTGGCCAGCGTTAGAGCAGGCGTTACTCTGGCTGCGCTACCAGGACTCTAATGGCTGTGGCTTGCTCGAAGTCCACGAAGCGGCCGACTGGGCCGACCTGTTGGCCAATCGCTTTAACATCCTGTATGACAACGTGCTCTGGTACGCAGCGCAGCGGGCCATGGCCGAGATGGCTGGCGCCATCGGGCAAGACGGCAGTCGCTACGCCGAGATAGCCAGCGACGTGCGCCATAAGCTGCGGATCGTGCTCTGGGTAGGGCCCGAAAACGATGACGAATGGGGTGACAGCTGCCCCGGCCATACTGAGTGGCAGCATACCTTGAGCCAGGTTGACCCAATATTGGTAAAACGCCCTTTCTTCCTACCCTACGTGGCTTTCCGAGATTTCGGCGACTATTGTGATGTCTTCGGCAACTTGCTGGCTATACTTTTCGACGTCGCCAACCCGGCCCAGGAGAAACGCATCCTGGATTATCTGCACCAGGTGGGCATCGCCGATCCTTATCCGGTCCGGGTCCTGCACCCGGTTATACACCCAGGCAACAAGGATTGGCGCGAATATTATCGCAATAACAACCTTAACCTGCCGGAGCAGTATCATAATGGCGGAATCTGGCCATTTGTGGGCGGTTTCTACGTGGCCGCGTTGGTTAAAGCCGGCCGGCTGGACGAAGCCCGCAGACAATTGGAGAAGCTGGCCGAGGTTAACCGGCTCGGAGTCGATGAGGAATGGGAATTCAACGAGTGGTGCCACGGCCGGACCGGCCAACCTATGGGCTATCCTCATCAGGCCTGGTCTGCCGGAATGTACGTCTTTGCTTACCAATGCGTTGCCACATCTACTGTTCCATTCTTTTCGAACAATGCGCCGGCTGGGCCAACTCATTCAGCCAACATGGACAAGGTCAGCGCGCGAACAGTCAGCGCGCGAAAATCTGTTGGTGTTCAGCGACAAGGTCACCCCTAACTGTTCAGCGAAAATGTCACCATAGCTAATCTACTCTTGTTGTTGGTTTTATTCTTTGAGTTGTTGACGTCGACGATAAACAGCTTCTCCTTGACGACGCCAAGGATGATTATGTTCGGGCTTGTAAGGGGCACTAGAAGAATTAACCTCTAAGCCATTTGCTGGGGGCGAGGAAGGGATTCTTGCTGGCGGGAGTTGCAGTGCTAAATGCTGAGGGGAAGGATCAAATTGCTCCAAACGAGGAGGAGCAAGTTGAGCTGGTTGAAGCAAACAGTGAACCTGGCCCTGATAGACGACGGCTAGCCGACCATCCATACGGTGACACAATTCAACACGACGACCCGCCAAATTGAGACGAACGGGCAACTGAGGCAAAGCCAATTCGTTACCAAAGAGAGAGATAGTGTGGTCCCTGGTCACAGTACGCCAGTAGGTGAAGCAGATCCGGGCATTAGCCTCAGCTCGGGTCAGAGAGGGGCGGTAAACCGAGCCCGGCTGGGCAGCTGGCTTCAAAAAACGACGATTGAATCGCGGCAGGTAGTTACACAGCACCGCATTGGCCTCTTCTAGGGTACTGGCCTCAGACC
>JBARZW010000488.1:0-4618 GCA_049650305.1 Promineifilaceae bacterium (SeqCode) | reverse complement strand
CTCCCGGGAATGTTTTCGAGGCGCGACGGCCGAACCCTGTAACGACGGTAAGCCGCCATGGCCAAGCCAACCAGGAGAAACAATCCCAAGATATCGAGTATTAATTCGTATACCAGGTACCACCCGTTGGTCAAGAACTGGAAACCGAATATTAGAAATGTAATATCCCAGTCCACTGTGGCGATGATAGTTCCCATGAGGAGCGCTATCGTTCCCCAGAATATCGTTAAGTGCATTATGCCTGGATAAGGTTCTTCGGCCGTTCGCAACTGACCCGCACCCTGGAGAACCACCGACCAAAGCCTTCTGCCGATCTGGTCTGCCCTGCGTACGGGCTGCCCCATGCGCCATCGCCGCACGTGGAGTAGGGAACCGGCGATAAACACCAATGCGGTTAGTGTTAGAAGAATATACTGCACTAACTCCGCCCAGTGCGGTATGTTCCAGAACGTATCTCTAACGGGCACGGTCCTATACCTTCCTCTAGGCTTCCTGAGCCTCTTTAACCTGTTCGATTAACGCTTCAAGCAGGTCCAACATATCGATCTCGGCTCCATACTGCGCTATGTCGAAAATCGGGGCAGCCGGATCGGTGTTAATGGCAATGATCATCTCGCTGTCGGTTATCGCTTCAACGTGTTCAGGGGCGCCGCTAATTCCCATGGCTAGATAGAGTTTCGGTTTCACGGTCTGACCTGACTTACCGACCATGCGTGAAGGAGGCAACCAGCCTTGATCAACTATCGGGCGCGATGCAGAAACAGTGCCGTTAATTAATTCAGCAAGTTCTTCGGCAAGCTCGATATTGTCCTCGGTCTGAATTCCACGTCCGACCGACACCAAAATGGCTTCTTTGGATATGTCTACATCGCCTGCCTCCGGCTCGATATAAGCCTTCAGTTTGACGCGCATTTCCCCGAAAGGCCGTACCTCTACCTCTGTAAGCTCCGGAGCTTGTTCACTGTAACCTTGTTCAGGCTTATATCCTCCGGGAATCATTGTTACCAGGACGGTTGGGCTGGGTAATGAACCCTCGGCCATTATCTTTCCCCCGCAAATTTGGCTGATATACTTCTCACCCGGTGCGAAGCTCTGGCACAGTCCTACCAGCGGTAGATTTAAGCGGGCCGATAGTACGCTCGCCACGTCCGCACCGATGGTAGTACTGCCGAAAATCGCGGCGCGTGGCTTCTTCTCTTCCAGTAAACCTGAAAGCACCGTTTGGTAGGCATCGGAAGTGAATTCGGCAAGTATCGGGTGGTCTAAGTATAGGACGCGATCTGCCGCCAAATTTTTGGCCAGCTTTTGACTGTTATGACCTAACAGGACGCCGACAACTTTTCCACCAGTGTTTTGGGCTAGCTCGCGAGCTGCAGCCAACATGACATAGCTGATATCAGCGACCTGGCCTCTCAGGTGTTCAATGACTACGTATGTATCCTGGCTCATCACACTCCTCCTTTACAACAAGCCCTCTTCCTGGAGGATTTCGATTATCTTGGTAGCAATTTGGTCTTCATCGCCTTCGAGCATCGTCGCTCGTTCAGCAACTTCTGGCTTATACAGGCGATCGATGGCCGGTCCACCGGTTTCGTCCAGATCGTCGATAAGACGCTCTTCGATGACGGCCGTCTTCATTGCCTGGCGGATCTTGCTAATGGCCACATAACGGGGAGGTTGCTCCGCCGCTTGAATGCCAAGCACCGCCGGCAAGGCCACATCCATCTCCGCCAGTAGACCTCCTGGATACTCCTTTCGGATTGACAACGATCCGTTGGTCACTGAAGCGCCGGCGACATAGCCGACATATGGCAGGCCCAGGTATTCAGCAACCAGGGGGCCGACGGACCCATCGAGGTCGTCATGGGCTTGTACGCCAGTCAATACCAGGTCAGGCTGAAGGTCTCTAGCAATGGCGGCACATGCCCGAGCCAGAGCGTGGTTATTGACCCCTTCTTCAAATGCGCCGACAAGCTTAATGATTCGGTCCGCTCCCCGGGCCGCCGCCGCAAAGAGCACATCGTCGGTTCCTTCAAGGTCCGGCGCCATGACCGTCACTTGTCCACCACTCTTCTCCTTAATAAGGATGGCTTGCTCTACGCTGTGATCATCAAATTCATTTATGATCAGGCGAAGCCAGTCCCTGTCGAGGGCAGCACCGCTTTCATCTACGGTCAGCTCCTCGACGAGATCTGGAACAAGCTTGATGATCGCCACGATGTTCATTTTCTATCCCTCCTTATATTTCCATTGCCTCTGCCAGCAACTCGGCGATGTCTTTCACTCGCAGATTGGCTGCGCCTTCAATCATCTTCGCGGCGTCTTCAAAGCGCGGTGATTCGTATGGACAGGCTACGGCCAGTATGTCAACGCCGGCCGAAACAGCTTCCCGGATTCGCCACTCAGATAGGCGAACGTGGGCTTTTTCCCATTGGAAGCCATCCAACCACATGCCACCGCCCCCGCCGCCGCAGCACAGGCTATTGGTGCGGTTATGGGACATCTCGAACAATTTGACGCCGGGAATAGCCTCAAGCAGTCTCCGGGGTTCTTCGTAAATACCGTTGGCTCGACCCAGGTAGCAAGGATCGTGGTACGCGATTTTCTGCTCTCCCCCATTTTTAAGGAGCGGCTGGAGCGCGTCGAGCCGCTCTACCAAGAATTCCGTGTAATGGCGAACAGGGATGGAGATGCCCAGTTTGGGGTACTCATTCTTGAACGCGTTATAGGCGTGGGGATCGGTCGTGATTATCTCCCCAAATTCGTACTTGCTAAATATGCGGCCGTTCTTTTCCGCCAGCATTTCGAAAAGACCGCGTTCCCCTGCCAATCTCTGCGAGTCGGCATCTGTGTTTTCCTCGGGCCCGAGTATTCCGAAGTCGATATTCAGGGCGTTGAGAATCTTTACGAATGCCTTGGTTGCTTGCTGAACTCGAGGATGGTACGAGGGGTAATCGCCAACGAACCATAAGACGTCCACCGGTCGGCTAGCCTTGCGCATAATGGTGATTTCGGGTTGAAGCCCCTTGGTCCAATCAGCCCGTTTGCGTGGGGATTCGCCCAACGGATTGCCATATCTCTGTGAGTTCTCTAAGGCACTTTGAAGCTCATTTGGAATGTTTCCAGCTAGCAGAAGCTCTTCTTTCGAGCGGGTCATCAAACCGTCGGTAATGGGTATCTTCGACGGACAAGCTTGGGCGCAAGCGTAGCACGAAACACACATCCATACCGAGTCGCTATCCAGTACTTTTTCAAAGATTCCCGCACGGAGGTAAGCAATCATTTTCCCTGGCGGGAAATCCATGAGAAATCCGAAAGGACACGCACCACTGCAGTTACCGCACTGCAGACACAATTTTAGCTGTTCGCCATCTGGTACATCCAGCAAACTGTCAAAAAAAGTATCGGTAAATGATGTGTTCTCAGCGACGGGGTTGGGAGCAGTAAGCGTCATAGCAAACCTCCTGTTGGATGGCGTTCCAGAAAACGAAAAAGCGGCTCAACCAGTCGTCCAGAAAATACTGGCAGAAGCCGCTGACCTGAAGTAGTGTATTGCAATGTATCTGCGTATTCATGTAGGTGACAATGGAAAAAGACGCAAAACCTACTCGAGCATATTTTATGCTAATTACGGAAGCCCCATTAGTGAAAAAAATCACAAGTTTCATATGACATTTGTTACTACTTCTTAACCCAGATATAACAATCGAGGGTTCAGACTAATATTTGAGTGTTATTGCTCGAGCATCTGGAGCTAGATCGCATACTTAATAATGAGATTAGGAGTTTTATCATGAGAATTGGAGTCGTATTCCCCCAAACTGAATTTGGCAATGATCCCCAGGCTGTACGCGATTACGCCCAAACCGCGGAAGCCCTCGGCTATAATCACATCTTGGCCTACGATCACGTACTCGGCGCCAGCCCAGACAGGTCACGACCGCTAAATGGACCGTACACAGTTCGCGATCCCTTCCACGAAATATTCATCTTATTCAGCTTCATGTCCGCCTATACGGCGCGTATTGAGTTCACAACCGGAATCCTGATTTTGCCTCAGCGTGAGACGGCGTTGGTTGCGAAACAGGCTGCTGCCCTCGACGTACTTAACGGTGGCCGGCTTCGGCTAGGGGTTGGTATAGGTTGGAATTGGGTTGAATATGAGGCGCTCAATCAGGATTTCCACACCCGCGGGCGCCGGATTGAAGAGCAGGTTGACTTACTTCGCAAGCTGTGGACTCAGCCCCTTGTCACCTACAAGGGGGAGTGGCACGATTTTAACGATGCAGGATTAAATCCTTTACCCATCCAGCAGCCGATTCCAATCTGGTTCGGCGGACACGCGGACGCTGTGCTACGACGTGTAGCCCGATCCGGAGACGGCTGGCTACCGAATTATCGGAAGGCGGCTGATGCCCGACCCTCCATCGAAAAGATGCATGAGTACCTGGATGAGATCGGGCGTGACAGGAGTGATGTTGGCCTGGAACCCAGACTATGGTACGGTAACGGCGATCCAGGCAAGTGGCAAAAGCACATTGATGAATGGCTCGCGCTTGGTGCAACCCATCTGACGATAAACACCATGCGCTGTGGATTTGAGTCACCCGCCGAGCAT
>JBARZW010000487.1:0-8467 GCA_049650305.1 Promineifilaceae bacterium (SeqCode) | reverse complement strand
ATGTTCTCGGCATAATTAACTTCGAAGGAGGATAGGACTGGAAATAGTACCGCAATCCGAGTTTTCCAATCTGATAACACCTCAGAGACTTGGCTATCCTCGGCCACTACCACCGAGAGGTCGATATACGAATAGCGATCGACAAAGCCATCGGCCGCGGAGCCAACAAGGAGAACCCCGACTAGTCGTTCATCTTGGCCTAAGGACGCCAAGAGATCGTTCAGAATGGTCAGACGATCTTCTTCAGTGAAATGTGCCCCAGTAATGGAGTTTGAATATGAATCAACGTTCACCATTTGGCTAGAAAACCTTATGCGATGCTGGAGGTGTGGCTGCCCGCTCACCAATCTGGACGGGTAATCGCTTCCTCAGTGGTCATGATGAGGCGCCGGGTTAATATGCTCCGCTCCAGCTAGCTTGTCGACCAGTTGTTCAGGTTTATGGATGAGAATAGGCAGGCACTGGGAGCAGATCCATTCTTCCTGTCTCTTATACCTTATCGAAACAAGAGGAACCTGATTCTCCGTGCGCATGCAGTTTAAACAAGCATTGATATTGTCTGGATTACTCACTTGATTCGTCTCTCCTGTTATCTGAGCGACCGACAAAGCTTGGGTCAGAATAAGTACATATTTAGGGCGGCCTGTCGGGTTCAGGTGATGAACAGCTTGCGGCTCATCTCCTTGGTATGGGATTATGAACGTCTGAAACTTGGTCGGCGTTGTGCAAGAGCCAATTTCGGACGAAAAAGTCTACCCGATTAACCGGATTGGTGCGAGACAAATTAGTGGAAGCGAGGATGTCGGCCGAAAGCCTGGGCCCTCGAGAAAGCGTCCCATATACCACCACCGATCTGCATCAACCGCTCGTTCTGGAGACCAGTATATCATGAATATCCCATCCGAGATCCCCCGAAGACCAACTAAGGTTGCCCAGGATAACCAGGTCAATATCCAGCCCAGGGTAGGAGTAGAACCGGCAACTGACGCCATCCTCTTCCCCTGTATGTCCGAAGCGTACTATCTGGTCTTGATCGTCGATAAGAAACATGGTTGCATATCCATATTTCCAGGTATAACCACGGTGCTTATCGGGAAATTGAAGGACTCGCGGAGTAAACATCTGGGCTGTCATTTCGGCCGAAAGCAGAGCGCCGTCTTTCAGTCCTTTGGCAAACTGGCAGAGGTCGGCGGCTGTAGAAGTGGCTCCGCCATCGGCCGCAGCCTCCGGCGTGGTGGAGTAGATGTTTTTCCGCCAGCCAACGATGTTATCGTCTTCGTCGGACTCCGGAATGTACCCTTCCGCCACCTCGTCATGGACGCCATCAAGGGGGATGAAATCTGAGCGGGTCATGTTCAACCGGGCGAATATGTTGTCCCGGACATAATCAAAATAAGTTTGTCCGGTGAGGCGTTCGACTACCAATCCCAGCAGGATATAGCTGCTGCCACTATATTTATAACCCTCGCCGACCTTGGCCAGCGGCTCCTCATCGATAAAGAGCGGAAGATAATCTTCATTGTTTCTGAAAAGATAGATGGGGTACTTGCGGCACAAAGCTTCCCAACCGGCTTCCCAATCGCCCGATTCATCGAACCAATCAGCTATGCCTGACGTCATACTCAACAAGTGATAGATCGTCACGCTTTTCGGGACAGTCGAATTCTCAAGCTCGAGCAAGTCAACAACTCCCGTCTCCAAAGACAAGATTCCATGGTCTACAAGCTGCAATATAGATACCGCAGTGAACATCTTCGAAAGCGAGGCGATCCGAAATCGGGTATCAAGCTGGTTGACGACCATCCAGGATCGATTGGCGTAGCCACAAGCTTTTGCGAAGATCTGCCGGCCCTCTTGGCAGATCATTACGACACCAGAGAATTTCTCAGCCAGACTCCGCGCGTTTATGAGCTCGTCGACATGCGAATAATCGAACCCTGTCTTCATCGTCACCTCTACTGCATGATCTTGGAACAATGTGGCAACCAGAATGGGATTGGGGTTAAAGTCGTCATACCAGCAGAGCGCTCGTTTTACCTCAGGGCGTGTCTGCCGGGAGCGCAGCTAAATCCATACTGACGGCCGAACAGACTGTATTATATTCACTAATTCGCCTAGGTCGCGGCTCCCTATTGCCGACGCCCCGATATTATTTAGCGACGATTGGTTTTATTATCGCTGCCGGTCCAATGTTGCTCTTCTCCGGGGCAGACTTCTTCGAGGATCGAGAAGACGTTGACTGAACTGGCGTAAACCGGCCGTCCGCATTTTCGGCAGATGGACTGGTATGACGTGAGGCCAGGATCGTTAGTAGGCTCAAATGGCCCAAGATCGTGGCCTTGCAGCGCCGCTTCGACCTGTGCAGACAGGATGTTGTCTCTAAGCCCTTCCATTAGGCCAAACCCTCTGTACGACCGGAATAGTCCATGTTGCGCATGTGTATTGAGGATAATAGCACAACGCAAAGTCATTTAATACGGGACCTTCGTCACCACTTTCGGTTGAATGGGTTTCCGATCGGCAAGTAGAACAAGCTTCCTTGCCCGGATCGATTGTTAGTCGGCATGACCGAACAACTTGCTCGTTAACCGAAGAAGTATGATCGGTCTATAACAGACACGAATTCTCGATCGTTTGCTGCTCCGTACCTGACTGTTCCACTGGTTAGTTCATCGTTCGCCTGTCACGTGAATCGAGCTGGCGCCATCCAATTGATCGTTTCTATTGCCTGAGAGAAAGCGGTTCTGTAAAGCAACAGTCATGATGATGCTGATTTTCACCTACAATTACCTTGCAGGGTAGTAGAATATGTTGGGGTGTAGCTCCAATGAAGATCTAACTGCTGAGCAGTATAAGTCAGAGCTGTGAACTTGATTTATTGCAAATAAGTCGTCAAATCAGCAACGTTGTTGCCGAATTCCTTGTAGGTTCGGCAATGTCCATAATGAATTTACCGAATATTCAGCATTGTCATTGCTAGAATAGCAGGTTTACAGGTTGGATTAGTGCGCCTCGACGAAGTTCACCGTGTAACTATTGACAACGATAGATATTGGTAGTGGATGTGGAATTCATCATGTTTAGAATAAGAGGAAACACCCCCATTCTCGTCGTCACCGCCGGTGTGGCGTTAGCCGTTCTGGGCCTGGTGATGCAATCCTTCGCCGACACGGCGGGCCTTTACTGTTTCACAGTTGGAGTTGTGCTGATCTTGATCTTCATCGGAATAAAGACGATGGAGTTGGGTCGAGATTAGATCATGTGACAGTCACTTTGGAAGTGACAGTCACATCGGACGTGACTGTCACTTGAACTAATCCACCAATTGGCGGCTTGATAACTCGGCAAATAGGCCTGGTCGCTCGACCAGTTCGTTGTAGCTTCCGCTCTGTAGCAACTCCCCATCTTTCAGGACGTAAATACGGTCCGCGTTCACTATGGTGCTTAGCCGGTGAGCTATCACGATGCGGGTGGCATCCAGTCCCTCCAGACTTTGGCTGACCACAGCCTGGGTCCGGTTGTCCGGCGCGCTGGTAGCTTCGTCGAAGAAGATGATCCGGGGCTTAGTGACGATAGCACGAGCTATCAGAAGTCGTTGGCGTTGCCCGCCGGAGAGGGTGGTGCCTCCTTCCGAGACAAAGGTGTGCATACCCATAGGCATCTGGCGGATATCCTGATCAAATCCCGCCAACTCCGCCGCTTCCCAGGCATTGTCTAAAGTCAGAGTAATCGACGAGGTGCCGACAATATTCTGGAAAATGGTGGCCGGCGCAACCTGGCTCGTTTACAAAACGACGCCGATTTGACGTCGCACACTACGTATGTCGAGGCCGTTTAGATCTTGACCGTTATAATAAACCGTGCCCATCTCAGGGATCTCAAATCCCAATAATAGGCGGAGAAGGGTTGACTTTCCCGATCCAGAAGGACCAACCAGGGCTATGAACTGCCCCGGATCTACTCGGAGCGACACATTCTTAATAATGAGTGACCCGGTTGATTCATACCTGAAGGAGACATTACTAACCTCGATTGCCCCACTCAGAATTCCAGGATCTGTCTTGCTCGCATCTACCTCGGGAATCGCTTTGAGGATCGGCTCGACCCGTTCGTATGTGGGAATGACGCGCATTACTCCTGGCAGCGTTGCGCCAAGGGTTACGGCGGCTGAGAGGAAGAGTGTAAGCGCCGAATAGAAAGCCAGAAAATCGCCAGTTGACATTTGAGCCCGGTCACTAAATGTCGTCAAATAGAAAACGGCCATCGCCGTGACGATTGGAAAAGCCGCATTGAAGACGGCCAGGTAGTTGGCGACGGTTCGAGCCTGAAAGGCGGCCAGTTTCTGAGCGCCGAATTTTCGCCCCCAAACGGCGAAGGCACGCCCTTCCGCCCCGGCAACCCTCAGCTTGGCAATTCCACCGATCAGCTGGAGTATTAAGCCCGAGATCTCTCTGTGCAATCCTGCCAGGCGCCTCTCATGCTTGATGAGAGCCCGTCCAGTTAGTGCTGTGGCGATTGTGCCGATCAAAGCCAAGAAGACGGCCACCATGGCCAGGGATGCATCGAAGTAGTCCGATCCTTCACACAATCGCTGTAAATAATGTAACTCGCCGGTCGTATGGAATTATCCAGGCTGGAAGTAAGGTAGTTAGCCCACTATGCTGTATTTATACCCGCCCGTGACGTGATCGCCTTCCTCGAAGCGCGCAAGGCGAAATAGGTGGGGATCGAACCGTGGGTTCGATACGCCAGATATGAGTTCGGCCATCATAAGACCAATGGCTGGTCCTAGTTTGAAGCCATGACCGCTGAAACCACTGCAGATATAGAAGCCGCTGCTTGCCGGCACCTCGTCAATGACCGGGTGCCAATCTGGCGTTATGGCATAGAGCGAGGAGTAGCCACCCGTTGACTCGCTCTGCTCCATAACCGGATATCGGTTGACCAGGCGCTCACCGACGTCCAACAGAAACTCGTCATCCATGTATTCCTTGAAGCTGTCCGGATTTACTACGGCTTCCGCCTCCGCTGGATCTATTAACCCAACCAGCGTAAGTCCTCCAGTCTCGGAACGGAAATAGGTCGCGTTTGAGAAATCAGCAACGACCGGGTGAGGTGATTCATGTCCAAGCGGACGGCGGAAAAACGCCACCTGAACCCTGCATGAATTGATGGGCACCTGCACCCCAGCCATATCGGCTACTTGCGCCCCCCATGCCCCAGAGCAGTTGACCACCACCGGGGCGTTTAGCTCTCCATCTTGTGTGCGAACTCCGCTGACTTTGCCGCCATCAAATGTGACCTCAAGGACTCGATTTTCCTGGATGATCCTGGCCCCATGTCTTCGAGCCGCCTGGGCAAAGGCGTTCACCGTCAGGTATGGATCCGCATACCCACTTTCCGGTTCAAAGGCTACAGAGACAAGATCAACGGTACTCAACCCTGGAAGTATCTCAGAGACTGCTTCTGTTTGAAGGATCTCGGTATCTATGCCAATCGCTTGCTGCAAGGCGATGTTGGATTCAAGACCTTGGCGATCCTTGGCGTCAACGAGAAGCAAGAAGCCAGTCTTTGTGAATCCGCACTCACCCCCAATTCTCTCATCGAACTCCTGAAATACGCCAAGGCTGTATAAAGCCATGCGCGCTGTCAACTCGTTCGAATAATGCTGTCGAATGATGGCCGATGATTTTCCTGAAGGACTATCACCTATTGTACCTTTATCGACGACCGCAACCGTCATTCCTCGACGAGCCAACTCGTAGGCGGTGCAGCATCCCATGATCCCGCCACCAATGATAATGATATCGAAGGAGTCGGACCTTCCCCCTCCGCTTGACACCCGGGAAACTAGCTTGCGATCCTCAATCATTGTCTTCCTCCATGGATATGACTTCAATATGGTGTTTTAATCGCTATCTGGCGGGTCCTGATGATCCAACCTGCTTAGAGGGAGTATCGCTGAATAGCCTGATAGATGGCCTGAGTCCCAAATTCTATGGCATCGACGGGGACTCTTTCATCGGCCGCGTGGACCAAGCCGATCCGGTTGAAATCTTCTGGAAGCTTCATTGGCGTGAATCCATAGGTCTGTATCCCAAGCCGGGCGAAAATCCTGGCATCGGTTACGCCCGCCAGCAAGAACGGCACCGGAATCGAACCGGGATCAGCCTCAGTTAGTATATCCGCCAACATTCCGTAGATACCCATGTCCGGCTCAGCCGGTGTTGGATCATGGCGTATGACTTCAAACGCGACATTACTCCCTACAATTTGCCTGAGTTCGTTAATCATGTCCGCCGGCTCGTACCCAGGAAGTAACCGACCATCGATGTCGACCATAACCATGCTTGGTATAACGTTGACCTTGTACCCACCCTGCACGATTGTCGCGTTTACTGTGTTTCGAAGCAATGGTTCGAAAAAACGCCCGACTTCATTAAGCTGAGCTAGGGCTAGGTCTGTGCGGGGGGGATCTAGCAGCGCACCGATATCTATTTCCGATGAAGGCGCCATATTCTTGGCCATTAGTTCAATCATCTCCTCGGTTACGCCGGTAATATGAACCGGCAACCGGTTCTGATCGAGTTCTGTGAGAAATTGGCCCAGCCTGGCCATCGTGCCCCCGCGCATTGGGTGGGCGCCATGACCACCCGGTCCTGTGATCGTTGCCCTCATCCAACATAATTGTTTCTCAGCGATTTGAATTGGATAAAAACGACGGCCGCCAAGATGCAATGTTGACCCACCGACCTCTCCGAGCGCGTACTGGATGCCTTCGAAAAGCTCGGGATGGGATTCAACAAGATAACTCGCCCCTTGATCGCCGCCAGCTTCTTCGTCAGCCACTATGGCAAGCACGATGTCGCCAGCTGGCGGTCGATCAGCTGCCTTAGCTCGCATAAAGGCGGCCAGCATCATGGCTACACCACCCTTCATGTCCAGCGCTCCCCGCCCCCAAACATATCCATCAACGATTTTGGCTTCGAAAGGGGGATGCGTCCACACCTGGCCATCGGTGGTTACCACGTCTACATGGCCGTAAAGGAGAAAGGGTGGAGCGATACCCCTTCCCTTAATGCGGGCGACAAGATTAGCTCTATGGGGTTGGCTCTCAAGAACTGTCGATTCAATTCCGGCGCCATCAAGCACCTCCTTGATATAGGAGATGCATGCCGCCTCGTCTCCTGGTGGGTTGGTTGTGTCAATGCGAATCAGATTTCGGAGCAAGTCCACCGGATTGATTTGATCCTGTGAGTATGTATTTCGATTGGACATATTGGGTTGCTACTCGCCTTTTACTATGGGTTCTCTAAGGAGGAGTAGATCGTGCCTTTATTATCGAATAGGTTCAGCAGTTGGTAGCAGAGAGATGTGGGCCAGCGCTGGTTTTAACGGCTGATTGAACGATCGCATCAGATGGTTTCATACACGGATACTTAGCGGCTAAAGACAAAGGATCTTTCCTCGATGGAGTGGCCATTTACCGAAACCATCAGACGGTAAACGCCCTGTTCCTTTGGTTGCCTGCTCTTATCGACGAAATGAATGGTCTTAGTAACTTGCTTGACCACGTCCGCCGCTATTGTACCTCGCCAGAGGTGGTATCTGCTTTGGCGCCGGTTTTTCCCTTTTCCAGTCTGGTCCATATTTAGGATCAGTATGACCTGGGCCCTGTCCTGGTAGAGGTTCGCGACGCTAAACTCAAATGGAATGAGTTGATTTATCTCAACTTCGGATGGTGGACCTTCCTCCCAAGTCACATGAACTAGAGAAGGGGAGACGAAACCTAGAAGACTTAGTGCTTCCTCATTGCCTTCATTTACCAGCGTACGTAGGGCCTGATTCATGATCCAGAGCCTCGCTTCTGAGATAGCCGGTGTCATCCACTCTTGAGCCCAGCCGAGGAGTACAGAAGGACTGTCCTTGGAGATGTCATTCAGATTGTTCGCGACGGCTTTGCGCACGTAATCGGATTCATCGTCTAATAAAGGTTGGAGCAGATCATGAAGCGGAGAAGGGTCACGTTTTAGCTCTGTGATATGAGCCAACATGACGCCCCTCGGCCGGAACGATTCTGCAACTAGCCGGCGCACAGCGGATTCGGGATCGAACACCCACTCCCTAACCTCAGGAATAATCGAAGCGACGCCATACTCGATTATCAGGTTATGCAATATTGTGGCTGATAATTCTCTTGGCCAGGTTCCTTCTAAAGCACCTGTTACATAGAGTTCGCGAATCTGAGCTTTCCAATCACCACTGTAAATTGCCGGGACGGCGAAAGCTGTAACACCCCGAATCTTCTCTGCCTTAGAGGCCGCCAACGTCGAAATCATGCGGAAGTTATCTTGACCGGCCGGAAGCATCCCTACTGCCGTTTCCGCCATGATCCGTACCTGTTGCTGCATACCCGCGTCAAAGAAGCCGTTTCCGTCAAGTCGATCATCGAGACGATCCCAATCAG
>JBARZW010000486.1:0-1824 GCA_049650305.1 Promineifilaceae bacterium (SeqCode) | reverse complement strand
ATACTGCATTCCACCGGCATGACCTGTCCAATGACTTGCCCTAAAGAATTACGCAATGGGCCCTGTGGCGGCGTCCATTCGGACGGTAGGTGTGAGGTTAATCAAATAGGGCGATGCGTTTGGGTTGATGCTTATGATCGCTCGCGCAAAATGCCTAGATATGGCGACGACATCGCCGACATCCAACCGCCAGTTAACCGGCGGCTACAGGGTTCCTCAGCCTGGATCAACATGTTGAGTCAGGAGGACAAAACCTCGCCAAGCGGGTGGGTTAGCATTCCCGAGATAACAGCTTCGTCCACGGATCTTCTATGAACACGGAATTCAGGACAGACAGCCATCTGGAACGCGTCCTAAGAACAGGCCAGTTTGCGGTGACGGCCGAGCTGAATCCACCGGACAGCGCCGACGCCAATGATGTGTATCGAGCGGCGAGGATACTCGAGAGAGTTTGTGACAGCATTAACGTAACCGATGCATCTGGCGCCCATTGTCACATGTCTAGCGTGGCTATGTGTGCTTTGATCATCAGGGCTTGCTGTGAGCCAGTTTTTCAAGTGTCGTGCCGCGATCGTAACCGTATTGCTATTCAGGGTGATTTGCTGGGCGCCGCTGCCATGGGTGTGCGCAACGTTCTTTGCCTGACCGGAGACGATGTAACAACCGGCGATCAACCTGAAGCAAAACGAGTTTTTGATCTCGGTTCCATTCAACTTCTGCGAGTTGCCCGGATCATGTGCGACCAGGGTAAATTCATGAGCGGACGGACTATTTCCACTCCTCCGGCGTTCTTTCTTGGCGCAGCCAGTAATCCATTCGCTCCACCCTATGACTGGCGGCCGCAAAGGTTAGCCAAAAAGATTGAGGCTGGCGCCGATTTCATCCAAACCCAATATTGTTTTGACGTGGCCCGTTTCCGCAATTTCATGGAACGAGTTCGAGATCTTGGTCTTCATGAGAGAGCATTTATTCTAGTTGGCGTTGGTCCGCTGCGTTCGGTCCGAGCGGCCGAGTATTTGCGTACCAAGGTGCCTGGCGTCCATATACCACAGGATGTCGTTGACCGGCTTCGCAAAGTACCCAGAGGACAAAGACAGAACGAAGGCAAGCGAATATGCATCGAGATCATCGAGGAGGTCCGCGAAATCGAGGGGGTTGCCGGTGTTCACGTTATGGCTTACCGGCAGGAGGAATTGGTGGCAGGGATCATTGAGGGAGCAGGTCTTCTACCTCGGCCTGCGCGTCCAACCATTCCCGGTTCGGATGCCAGGGAAAGTAAATGATTTGTGTGGCTAAAAAGGAGAATTACATGACACAAGAGTGGCGTATCCAGGGTGACTTCCTCTTAAACTGTAACTGCGATGTTTGGTGCCCGTGCGTCTTATCGATGGGCAAGGCTGATCCAACTTACGGAAGATGCCTGTCCTGGTGGTGCATTCACTGCGAGCAGGGGCATTATGGCGACGTCACCTTGGATGGTCTGACGTCAGCCTTGTTACTAGAAACCCCCGGCCCCCTGGCAGAAGGTGGATGGACATTTGCCATTTACCTGGACGAGAAGGGGAGTCCAGAAGCAGACGCGGCCTTAGTAGAGATTTTTAGGGGGCAGGCAGGAGGTCCCATTAGCTGGTTCTCCATCATGATTTCGGAATACCTGGGGGTGAAGAAGGTGCCGATCACTTATGAGGAACAAGAGACCGGATGGCGGGTGAGCGTCCCCAAACTTATCGACGGTGTAATTGAACCCGTCCTTGGTGCCGATGGAAAAACGCCCGTTATGGCTAAGAATACCCATTACTGGATCGCTCCGGACGTTATCGTGTC
>JBARZW010000485.1:0-2731 GCA_049650305.1 Promineifilaceae bacterium (SeqCode) | reverse complement strand
CACTGGCAGCGGTGCAAAGGCAATTGCTAAGGTAATCAATGCCAGCGCGAGCCAGAGCCAATGGCGAAGTTTTGCCCCGGATATGGTCGCAACGGTTGCCTGCGCGTCCATCCGTTCCTATTGCTCCAGCGGCGTGGGCGGACCAAACTTGGCGTAGGTGCTGTCCACGTACGCGAAGATCTCAGGGATTTCTTTGCCCTGATCCAGCATGCGCATTGCGTCTTGGCTGATATCCACGCAAATGGAACAACCTAACGCGTGATTGTCGAAGACAACTCCTCCGTCAGTGCCGATGTCGGCTACGTAACAGGCGTAATTGGAGGTATGACCCATCGCGCCGCAACCGCAATAGCAGGGAATTTGCTCGAGGACTTCAGGATTGGCGACGGCAAACTGGTACGCCTGCTGTACGACAACCGGAGCTTGTTGCACCTCGGATGGCATATCGGTCAGGGGAGCCATGGCAAAATCATGCTTTGTCCGCCCTGCCTTACCCTCAGCGCTACAGCCCGCAAGTCCCACACTGGCAATTAGCAGCGAGGCTAGCGTTAGAGGGAGTAAACGATATAAATGTTTCATACAGATCTTCCCTTAGCTGTTGCGCACAGACGCCTCAATCCAGATCTCAGCCTGGGATTGGCGGGGGTCATTGTTTTCGATGAGCAGTCCACGGCGAACTGTCTGGCCGGCAGTGTCGTGAAAGCCGGCGTTGAAGGTAATAGTGACCTCGGCCACCTTGCCAGCTGGGATTGACCTGGCGGTAATGTCGGCCTCCGTGCAGCCACAAGTGGTGTATGCTCGGCTGATGGTCAGAGGAGCATTACCTGTGTTGAAAATGACAAACGTGCGCTCAACTATATCGGCGGGGCCGATGCTGCCAAAATCGTAGGATTTCTCTGATACGGCAATAGCTGGCTGCGCCTGATCGCTGGGCAGGAAAGGAATCGGCGGACCCTCTCCCATCTCGTGGATGGCATGAATTGGCTGATCATAAACGATATCTTCCGGGCTGTAATCGAGTTCTACTGTGGCCGTCTGCGACTCTGAGAAATAAGCGTATAGGCTGCCTGCCACTAACAACAAGGCGATTACCAGTATGGCAATAGCGATTGTTTGTTTGCGGCGCGCCCGTCGCTGTGTCTGTTGTCGGCGTTCTGTACGGTTCATTGTCTTTCTCCCTTTCAAACGAGGCGATCGGGTTTCGGCGCTTGCCCCTCTCCTGATCCCTACTACCAATCAGCCAGCTACGCTCCAGGTAAAGGAGCGTTCTGGTGAATCCACGTCACGAATTTTCAAGGTAAGCTGGGAAGCGCCCTCGAGTAACCTTGCGCTATCTACATCGGCCGGGAATGACAAAACCCCAGAAACATGGTGGCCGCCGCGCGGCGCATCCCACAAGGCAGCTTGAACTCCTAGACCAATGTCAGTTTCTAGGGTGGCCAGCGGCGCAAGATCCATGCCTAGGTCTACGGAATGAGTGCTGAGACCCACATTGAAGTTCAAGGTTCCATCGAGGCTGTTCAAGTTCAGCGGGGTGACAGCTACTTCTACAAAACCTTGCTCGTCAAGTCGGACCTCACCATCTGGCCAGAGGGCCTGGCTTTGATCGCCTGATGACTCTTCCATTTGTTCCACCGTTGTTTCGCTAGCTTGCACAACCTCAGAGGGTGCCAACATGGGTTCCTGATCTGCTGGCTTTACTTCGACATCGGCCGCTGGTTGAGGAACGGATTCTGTTCCTTGTTCAGCGACGGAATCGCCGCAAGCAGTCAGTAGAACTCCTACTATCAAAACAATAACGATTAGGTAATACGGTTTCATACAACCTCCGTAGATAGATTCAACATCTGGATAGCCTTGCGTCGCTCACGGAACAGAATTATCAGCATGAAGATGATGCCTATTAGTGTCATGCTTAGTCCGGCTAGCATGAAGGCGATCCGGTACTGGGCCAGGAAGGCGGCCGCAGCTGTCAGCCCCAAGATAGGAAGTACATCGGTAACATGATGAGCGCAGCAGGCGACCATGGCAGCAGTGGACATGCCACCGCTGGCTCCCGTTAGTTTTCCACTAGGCCCGGTATGAGCCACCGGAAGAAATATCCGCTTCTTAAGAATAACGTATAGCGCCATCTGAATTCCGAATCCAATGATGATTGGAAAGACAATCCAGCGATCTTCCCAAAACAAATCAACGGCATGTTGGGGACTTTCAGCCCAGGAGACAATGCCGAAGTAAAGTCCTGTCAAGAACATGGCGCCGAGCAGTCCGGCTCCTGAGGGCCAAAGGATGCGTTTTCTTTGAGACAAGTTCTGTGCAACCTCCTCGTTACAATGCTCCCAATATAACGAGGCTGTGGTGGGTCTGAACAGCGCCAAATGGCCCGTCATATGAAAAAGGTGACATTTGTCACCAATTCAGATCGGTGAGGATGCATTTTGTTTATTCCACTAAATTATTCTAGCGGCGATAAGGGGTGGATACTTGAACTCTTGGATGGCCACACAAACCCGGATATCAGCTATTCATGCACAGACTTTGTGCCTGTTGAGGGAACTAATATGAACTGCACCATGGTTGAAAGGAGTAGCCAGAGGATTCCTGGTGTTTCGTTACCACCCGCCAAATGGCCTACCTAGCTATGGGGGATTCGGCGCTGGTCTCACCAGAACAGTATGACAGATAATAATGAGCACATTACAGTGGATAAAAGTAAATTACGTTAGCAAAG
>JBARZW010000484.1:0-1956 GCA_049650305.1 Promineifilaceae bacterium (SeqCode) | reverse complement strand
AGGGGCTGTGGTAATCGCCGCAGATCACGCTCGGCCGAGCGCTTGATAACGAGCCGGTACGCAAGCAAGCCCAGATTAGCCGGCCGAATCTAGGGCACCATCGACTCCGATTTCGGCCAGGAATTCTTCATAATCCCGTTCCGGCTCGCCGGCCGCCCCTTGTAAGCTGACCAGGTCGGAAAGCTCTTCCATCTGGGCCAGCATCGCCTCGTATCGCTCATAGTTTACCAGCACCGCCGCGGGACGGCCGTGTTGGGTGATGTACACTGCTTCGCCGTCCTCTCGTACGGAGCGGATCACCTGGCTGGCCAGGCGGCGTAGATCGCTAATTGGCATGATCTTTGTAGTCATAGAACGTACATCCTATTGTGTCTTCTTTATAGATATATTATATACAGAATGCTTTAGTAGACAATGAGCTCATGTCAATCTCAGTCTCATTGTCGTCCTTCAATCGAAGAACCGCAGATGGCTCGCCACCTGTAATACCGTGGACAAGCGCGTGTCATCGTTCCGAAGGAACACCTGCACTAATCGCCAGCGACCACTAGGGAAGTCAACTCTTGGCCCGAGACCTCCCGACTCAATACGCATAACGATATTTGTCGTGGTAGTGAGTTATAATAAGTGAGCTTGTTACCGTGTCGAGGAGGAGGGAGTTGTTTAGAGAATCGTGCTGGTTCTTATATAGGGAGGGATAATGATGAACGAGATGGAAGGGACTGTTTCAAAGCCTCAACGATCGCCGGTGGAGATCCTACAGGCCCAGTATGAGACGCTTGCGGCCATGAGCGCGAACCAGGCAGCGCAGAACAGGAGGATGGTGATTGCGCTTGAGGAGATGAACCACAGGTCAGCGGAAAATTTGATTCAGGTAAAAGTCGAAGATGTTAACATGCCGTTCATCGCGCTGGTGGGTCTGATGCTCAAGATCGCGGTGGCGTCGATTCCGGCAGCGATTATCTTCGTTGCGGTAATGACTATCTTCTGGTTTTGCTTCGCTACGATGGGTTTGGCGAGTTTGTTAAGTCTAGGTTCGTAGTCAAAAGAAAAAGAACGGCCGCATATTCCATTGAACATCGGTTATCTCGTGCTGCGATTACTGAAAACGGCTTAAAAACCTTGCAGGAAGGCAAAGAGGGCCATGTCAACATCGGCGGCAAACCACCGGCCTTCTTTGCGGCGGCTGGGGTTGACGATGCCATTGCTCAAGAGCTTCTCACAGACTTCCTGACAATCGGCAGCATAAAGTCGATAACCTGCGGTGCTTTCAGGATAACCTAGGCCACTGCCAATAACGCTATCAAGCACTGGGCATTTATCTGGCCTTAGAAAGCGGAGATGCTTGGAGCCGAAAGAAATGCTGAGCCCGTTGATCCTAATGACTTCCTCCAAAGGCCCGGCGACATCCGGAGTCTCTGAGTCCAAGAGTTCAAGGGCAGTTTGGAAGCGATCTCGAACAAATGGCAGATCGTTGCCTCTTAGCACACGAGCCCATACGCCTGCGTATCCACCCCATCTACAAACGCTCTTAATAAATTCGGTGAGCAGATCATCCTGAAATTGCTCTGAAATTAGCTAGCTTCCCTTTTGTTACAAAGGTAATGTGCCAGAAACTGTTCTAAGATGGCGCTCAACGAGTCCAGTAAACACCATTAGTTTCAGTGTCTGTTCCTTGAATTCGACTTTATTGCCCTTTACTACAACGCTCATTTTCTCCCTGCAATTCAGCTCCCCTTGTAGTTCAGCTGCTCAATTGTACGATCTTATTCCTCGACCGTTAGGATAGTTCGGACAACCCCAGAACTGACTCCCTTTATGAGAACCACTCTTTGCCTTACGCAGGACCATTTCGGAACACCACGGCATATGGAGCAACCTCGACGTTGGCCGTATGGGATGGATGTGCCACCCTCATAGACTTCGCCACACCTTCGCTATTAACTACCTTCGTTC
>JBARZW010000483.1:0-12580 GCA_049650305.1 Promineifilaceae bacterium (SeqCode) | reverse complement strand
GATTAAGAGTGAGCATATCGCCTTCACGGCCGAAGGGGTCGATGCAGCGGACATTTCCCTGTAACTGGGTTCTCATGGTGCGACCCTGTCCAGCCTCAAGGACAGCGGAAATCTTATTGAGGCGGATATCTCCTATGTGGGAGACCTCGTATTCGAATCCGGCACCACAGATGGCCTGGCAACGGTGATGTTGGCAGAGAGTTCTTCGACTGATTGGCGATTTTGGATCAATCCGGTTCATTGGTTCGAATCAGAGGCCGATCGCCCTTGGCAGATCGCGTTAGGTGTTTCTGTCCCAATTGACCTCGATCTCGATCTAGGATCAGGATCGGCCGATCTAGATCTTGAGGAGCTGACCCTCAGTGCCCTTAACGTAGATGGCGCCTCTGGGAGCGTCGATATGGTCCTGCCGGGCGGCGATTACGACATGGCCTATAAAGTGGGGAGTGGATCCGTCACGATCACCTTGCTTGGGGACGGGCGGCATCAATTCCTGCTAGATGGCGGCTCCGGGAGTATTGTCGTGCTGCTGCCATCGACCATGGAAGCGATGGTAATTGTCGAGGACAAGGGGAGCGGCGGGCTCCGTCTTGATGAGTCTCTGTTTAGCCAGATCGAAGTTGGCGAGGATGGCGAAGGTGTTTGGGTGACGGCCGGCTATGAGGATGCGAGCGATCGGGTTACGTTGGTCCTCGACACGGGATCTGGGAGCGTCTCGGTCGACATGGAATAATTCTGAAATCGTCCAGGTTAGGATTAAAGCTTGATTCGACCAGATAAGCACAACCAGCATCGTCCAAAATGACTCATCGGGTTTTCGATCTCTGCTATTGAGCATGGATTTGCCGCTACCGGCAACCGTACCCTGGAAAAGCCGGTCTGGCCCTTTCAATGTCCCATCATTATTCTCAACAAACTCACCAATTTCGAAGAAACACTTGACTTTGACCATGGGGCAAGCCCTATACTCAGAGCTATGACTACGACACGACGAGGGTTGCTGCCAATTGGCGCGTTTGCCGAGGCCTCCCGGATATCGCCCAAAGCACTGCGTATTTATGATCGGAAAGGCATCATTTCTCCTGCTTACGTCGATCTGGAATCCGGTTATCGCTACTATCGAACTGATCAATTGGCCCTAGCACGTCTCGTTCGATTGTTGCGGCAGATGGAGATGCCCTTGGCGACAATTCAGCAGGTGGTGGATGCGGAGCCGGATGAGGTTGAGCAATTGGTTCGAGCCTACGCCATCAGCTATTCAGACCGTGTCGGGCGCGTGCAAGGCACTATAAGGCAAGTGTTAGGCCAATTAAGCAAGGAGGAGTTGACGATGTCCTATCAGGGTGAAGAAATAGTGCTTGATCCGCAGCAAATCGTGAGTATAACCAGCCATACATATGTGCAAGATCTGGAGAAA
Organism: Promineifilaceae bacterium (SeqCode); assembly: GCA_049650305.1. Classification (GTDB taxonomy): domain Bacteria; phylum Chloroflexota; class Anaerolineae; order Promineifilales; family Promineifilaceae; genus UBA11865. Next base: position 11,163 of record JBARZW010000483.1, on the reverse strand, counting down.
CGAATTGAGACGAACCTCAGCACTCTGAAGACGTATGTTTCCAGCCAGGGCGGGGAGGTGGTTGGCGCTCCATTGGGTATCTATCACGGAGGGATCACCAGTGAAGCCAATGGCCCTATTGAGGTATGTTGGCCTGTGAAAGGTAACTTTGCCCCGTCTGGCGACGTGGTAGTGCGCGAGCTTTCTGGGGGCCCGGCCGTACAGGTAGTAACCAAAGGGGATCAATGTGATTTCCCGGCGATATTGGGCGCCTATGATGCGGCCATCGACTGGATTCATAACAATGGCTGGGAAACCGCGGAGCCACCCCGGGAGGTGTGGATTAGTAAGGCAGGCGAAGAGATGGAAATGCGTATCATCTGGCCATACCGAAAACGGAAAGAGTAGCCATTGCATAGTGTTGGAGGGAGGCAGCCGAAAAGGAACTTGTTATTTGTCCAGCTGTGCAGAACGAGCCCGAGGTAGCAGGCCTGTAACTTAAAGCATAATAAGGCTGAATAACCTGCCTCGAGCTATCTGCTTAACTAGGCGGCGAGAACAGCGCCTTGTCCTCGCCTATTTCCTCCACGATCAACCCATTAAGCTTGTCGTTCATCGATGCCAGCAGTGACTCATCGTATTTTGGATGATCAGGATCAGCCAGGTTGTCCATCTCTTCCGGATCGAAACGCAGATCGTAGAGGGCCACATCGTTGTTGGCCAATAGCTCCGCCGCCATTTGTGGCTGGTGGTAGTGGCCAAGACCAAAGTAACGAATTAGCTTGTAGCGTCCGTCAAAAACGCCTCGGAACAGCTCTCTTTTGTCGGCGTCAGGTGTGCCAACCTGATCCATGATGGCTGAGAATGCTTCTGTGCCGCGATGGAATTCAAGGCCAGCCTCGGCCGCGGCCATATCCAACAGCAAGGGCGCATTACTATGCAACCATTGGGCGTCTATGGTGGCGATCATGTCATAGGTGTATAGTGCCCCTTTGCCGGGCTTGTCCGCGTTGCCCCGAGGGCCTTCAGAGCCCGGATCGGTCACCACGCCAGACAGATCGTGTCCTTTCAGGAATGGGAAGTGCTGCTGCCTCTCCTCTTCCGATAAACCGACGAAAGCCAAAATTGTAGGCACCAGGTCCAGGTGAGAGCCCACCGCATCGGTTCTGATACCTCCTGAATACCGGGGATCGACGATTATCAGGGGTACATTCACTGTCTCTTTGAAGGCTACGCTTCCCTTCTGGCGAAGGTGGTGGGCTCCGGCCATCTCGCCGTGGTCAGAGGTGAAGATGATGACGGTATCCGCGTCTTGTCCACTCGCTTCGAGGGCGTCCAAGACTGTTCCGATATGCCGGTCGACGTCGATCAAGCAATTAATGTAGTAGTTCACGTGGTTGTGCCACATGTCCCGGCGCTCCATGGGAATCCGGCCATAGGTCCCATCACTTAAGACCTTATAATTCTGAACGGCAGGCGGATGGTGCGATAGATCGTCAAAGAAGGACGCCGGTAGGGTGGTGGGCCATTTCTGCCGGTATAACGGTGTGTCAGGCGCGCTAAAGATGGGAAACATGCCCCGCACCTGCACCAATTCTTCATCGTCGGTGTCGAAGAACATGATATCGTGTGGGTTGACGAAATTGACAGCCAGGAACCATGGTTGAGATTGAGCGATCTCCGGTGCTGCATCACGCAGCCACTCATTGGAGTCGGCCGCGGTCATTGGATCCTTGTTCAGTCCGTCGAGCGGCGCCCCGTAGGCATCGCCCCAATCCTGAAAATCAGAGAAGCCGTAGGGTTCCATGGCATCTTTCGTGTCGCCTTCCGGGAACTCTGATTCGTGCCATTTTCCTTTATAGGCTGTGTAATAGCCCAGGTCGCGTAACATGTGGCCAATCGTGGGTAATTTCTCCGGATCGGCTCGCATATCGTCGATCCAGGCCAGATTAGTGTTGTCAAACATGCGCGTATATGGCGTGTGCTGTCCGGTCCACATCACCGACCGGGATGGCGTGCAAACGGTGGTGGTAACCTGGTGGTTGTTAAAGGTTACACCCCGGGCACGCAGGCGATCTCGGTTGTGTAGGGTGACCCCGGACGGCAATGCCTGGTGGGCGTACTCTTGGTCGGTAACTATCATAAGGATGTTGAGCCGATTGTTTGACATCTTATTGTCCTCCGTTGCGAATTGACCAGAAATTTCATCAATTCTGGCTAAATGGCCTAAGCGTGTCTGTCACTCCAATCCTATACGTTTTGAATCAGGAGGCAATGATTCGGCCTTGATGCGTTTCGTGGAAATCTGTAAGTTCGAAGCAGATAATCAATATTGGCCTAAAGAGATGCACGAATGCCTAAGACCTCCTTCCGGATTGCGAGCCCAAGCCATGAGACCCCACGTTTAAGTCCTTTGCTAAGCCAATACTTCTTGTAGAGGATCTTACCCCAGTGCCACATCTGGCCCATCGGAGGGTGGGTATCAGTGGATCTGGGTCTGCAATGTTCCCTTATCGACCTGCACCCAGCCAGCTTCATTCGTCAGAGCAGAGGCTAGCACAACCAGGGGTGTCTTGTGTGGTGATATTACTGCAGGCAGGTCAAACGGCACCGGTTGGCAAACTATGAATGAAACGAACGGGAAAGTGGGATCTAGGGAGTCTCAAACCTCTTCTAATGGTCGTGATTTCTCTGGGCCATGCATACAGTGGAAAAGTTGTTTGGTATCCTGGTCGCGAATGAAAGCGGTCACCACATCCCTAGCCTGAAAGACCGTATCTCCATGGGGAATAATGACTCGTCCATCGCGCTGAATTGAAACCAAAACGCAATCCTTTGGCAAGGAAGGGGATATCCCTGCCACCGTTTTGCCGACCACCTTATCATCTAGAGTCAGTGGAATTTCAACAAAGTCAACCCCCTCATACTTTTTATGAAGTCTCTTTGCCCGTTGTTGAATCTCATCTCGCCGCGTTAAGGCCAGTGTATAGGCCTGGAGAATTCCCTCCCGCCAAAGCAGGCCTAACAAGTGGTAGGGATCATCTCGGGCAACGACCGGCAGTCGCCCGAGCCCGCGAGAGCCCATCCGAGCCAGAGCATCTCCCATCGTCTCGTCCGGATAGACAACTTGCATGTGCGGCCAACTGGTCGCAATTTCACTCACGGGGGTGGATTTTGGCCGATTTTCTGTCAGGGCTCGCTCTAAATCTGTCAAGGTTACGACTCCCCAGAGTTTACCTTCTCCATCTAGCACCATAAGACCATGATGATGGGAACTGAAGAAAATATCAGCCAGATCCGGTATCGTTGCATTCATAGATATCGTTTCAACATCGCGCGTCATAACCTCGTCCACCGTGACACTTTGTAAAATATCGACATCACGCCCCCGTTCAAGCTGGACGCCGCGCCGACTTAATTTTAAGGTGTAGATGGACTCACCGCGCAGCATTAGCTGGGAAAAAAGGGTGGCGATTACGACGGTCAACATGAGCGGCAATATGATCCTGTAATCACCAGTCAATTCAAACAAAATGATAACGGCCGTAATAGGGGCATGGGCGCTGGCGGCAAATACAGCAGCCATGCCGACCAGGGCATAGGCGCCAGGAGGGGCGCTGACTCCCGGAAAAAGGCGGTTGAGCACCAGTTCAAACGCCGCCCCCAACATGGCACCCATGAACAAAGAAGGCGCAAAAACGCCGCCGGATCCGCCTGAACCAAGAGTGAGGCCCGTCGCGACAATTTTGGCTATAAGCAGAACGAATGCTGCGCTAAAAACGAGTTCGTTGGCCAAAGCGCTTTCAATGATGTCATAGCCCACGCCGAATACATGCGGAATGCTTGCCCAGGTAACGGGTTGGGTCAGGCTGACCAGGGGATAGGTGAAGGCCAGCACACCCAGTAGGGCCCCGCCAATGGCCGGCTTCACCCATTCTGGAATGCGCTTAAAGGAATCAAATAAATCTTCTGACCAGTATAATGAACGTGTAAAAACGACGCCTACGATCGCCGCGAGTAATCCTAAAACGGGATAAAACAAGAACTCCCAAAGAGAGTTAACGCCATATTCAAACGGAATAGTAAAGGCTGGCACATCTCCGAGAGCCGCCCGTCCGATGACACTGGCGGTGACAGAGGCGATCACAACGGTACTGAAATTGCGAACGCTGAACCGACTTAGAATAACCTCCAGGGCAAAGAGAACCCCGGCGATCGGGGCGTTGAAAGTGGCCGCAATCCCCGCCGCAGCACCGCAGGCGACCAGATTACTGATCCGGTTATCGGACAAATTCAAGGCCTGGCCAACGGCTGAACCGATGGCCGAGCCAATCTGCACGATAGGCCCTTCACGGCCGGCAGAGCCACCGCTGCCAATAGTCAGAGAAGAGGCCAGAGATTTGACCACAGCCACCCTGGGCCGAATGCGTCCACCCCTGAGTGCAACCGCCTCCATTACCTCGGGTACACCATGCCCTTTGGCCTCACGGGCAAAAAAGTAAACAAGCAGGCCGACCAGTAAGCCGCCAATCGCGGGGACGAATATAACATAGGCCTTGCCCGATCCAGGGGTGATCTCAGGTATCCACTGATACCCAAGCCAGGCGACGCCGCTAATTAAATAGCGGAACAGAACGGCCCCAATACCCGTAAATGTCCCGACAAAGAGCGCAGTGCCAATCAAGACAAACCCCGATGGAGGTTGCCAGCGATCCAGCAAGCTGCCCAACCGGCCAGAAAGGAAAAACGAAGATCTAGTCGTTGCCTGTATAGTTTCCGGCGATTGCTTCATAGCGAATCAATTCTACTGTCTGCAGGCGCCTAGTGAATAGTGTATTCTATATCGTTTATGTGGTACGTAAGCACCAATTATTAGCCTGTTTCATGCGCTCATCTTTCTGAGAATGCCATAGAATACCATTCTTTTCCCTCTTGGCTATATCCTGCCAGGGTCGGCTGACCGAAGGGATTGACGCCCATCCAGATTGGTCTCCAGACGGCATGCAGATCGCTTTTTCCACCAGGCCTCTCGGCGTGGTCGCCATTTCTATTTACGATTTTGATGATCAGACAGTCCACCAGTTGACGCATATAGATCGGTCTCCTTCAGCCCCCGATTGGTCGTCCGACGGCACCCAATTCGCGATGGTCTATAATCCATCCCATCCCGGCATTAACTTCGAACTCTATTTAATGAGCGCTGATGGCAACAGATTTGTGCCACTGACGGACTCGGCCGGCAATCAGTTTTACGCCAATCCTGACTGGTCACCGGATGGAAAGAGAATTGTCTATTCGGCCGACCTGGAAGGCAACCATGATATCTACCTCATGGATCCTGATGGGGCTAATGTAGTGCAGTGACTTTAAACAAGGCTCATGATCGATCGCCTGCCTGGTCACCTGGTGGCAGCCAGATCGCTATTGAGACCTACAGGGACAGGAATTGGGAGATAAGTGATGGATGCCGATGGCATGGATACCGCTGGCACCGGCCTGAGGAACATCACGAACAGCAGCGCAAGAGAATCATGGCCCACCTGGACGCCTGACGTTAACAAAATCGCCTTCCAAAGTGACCGGGATAAAAACTGGGAAATCTACCTAATAAATGCCGCTGGCACAGAACTGCAGCGACTGACAGATAACGACTTCAAAGATTCTGAACCCGCCTGGAGACCGTGAGAGTTTTCAGTCTTGGCCTGAATATTATTGGGTGGCCCTAGCTCGCAAACTGAACCTAAAGAGATGCCGGAATGCCCAGGAGCCGGCTGCCAATCTCGAGTCCAAGCTTCGAGACCTGGCCTGTCAGGCCTTTGTTCAGCCAATATTTCTCGAATAGGATCTTGCCCCAGTGCCACATGCGGCCCGAGCGAGGTAGGGGAACTAATGGATTCGGCTCGGTATAAAACTCGCCGCTGGCAAACCCGGCCGAACCACCGCCGGACTCTATCCAGCAAAATCCCAGGCCGTCGAATTCGGCCTGTTGGCCGGTCTTGTGAATGTCAGCGGCGATTCGGTGGGCGACGGTCTGGGCCTGACCTTCGGCAAAGACACCGGCTTTGGGCAAGGCCATACCATTAGCCAGGGTGACGGCGGTCACGTCTCCGATGGCATAGACATTCTCGTATGTCGTCTGCAAGGTTCGCTTGTTGACAAGCACCCAGCCAGCCTCATTGGACAAAGCCGAATTTTTCACCACCTGGGGCGGCCGGTGGGGTGGGACGCCGGCAAGAAAATCGAAGGGTGCTGGTTCGCGGTCGGAGAAGACGAGCTCGTTTGCCTGAGTATCAATGCGGGTCAGCGTCAATTTTGGATTGAAGCGGATACCCTTTGAATCAAGCATACTTACCACTGCCTTGCCCATATCTGGACCGGCTACGCCCATGGGCAGCACCTCGGGTGTGTAGATCTCCACCTGGCAGCGATCTCGAATCCCTCGACGCCTCAAATAGTCGTCGAGCAACATTGCTGTCTCGTAGGGCGCGGCCGGGCACTTATATGGCATCGAGGAAATTGCGATGGCGACTCGGCCGCCTCCAAACCGCTGTATTGCTGACCAGAGCCCCTTTGCGCCTTCAAGATCATAGGGCGTGTGAGCTGCCTCGGCGAAACCCGGCATGACTTCTGGGGCCAGAGTTGCACCCAAGGCCAGCACCAGATAATCATAGGGCAGATCTCTATCACTGGTCTTTACTTTCTGGCCATCAAGGTCGATCTCCTGGGCAGCGGCTTCGATAATTTCTACTTCCGGCCGAACCAGGTAGTGCAGATCCCGGGTGATTTGCTCAGGACGCCGCCAGCCAACCATCACCCAGATAAGAGAGGGTGCGTAGACATATTGGACCTGGCGGTCGACCACGGTGATAGTGTGTTGTGAGTCTAGAAGTCCCTGAAGAGTATTGGCGGTGACAATACCTCCAACACCGCCGCCCAAGATTAAAATTCTCTTTTCTATCATCGTTCCTTCCCGAGAAATACTATTTGGTGTCTGAAATCCTGGAAACGAAGAGCCAGACACTAACCAGTGAGCTTAGATTGTCCAAGGCATCCAGGAAACTGCCACCTTACAATGCGCTATACTACCATCCCATAGCTGGCTTTAATCTTGATTCTTGCTTTTCCAGGCTTAGACAGCCGGATTGAGCCACACGCAGTGACTCAGATTCCTTCTGGAACCATCTCTTGCCGATAGGCTTGAACCAACGCTGGCGCTGTCTAGCTCGTCTCCGGCTGCCTGAACTGAAAATACCCATAGGCAACAGAGAACAGCAGGTAGATGGCCACGGTGGTCCAACCCAGCGCATTCACAATATCGTTGAGCTGTCCGACCAGGGATACGACAAAACCAACGACAAAGCCAACGAATAAGGCGAGGACGATCGCTTGCCGGGCGGTGGAGTCTTGAGCATCTCTCGAACCCCAGGTAACCACGGCAAACATCATAAATGCGGCTCCCAGAAGGCGGCCTACATACAAGCCTGCATCAGTGAGTTCGATACCATAGAGCTCTGTCAATGGTCCTGGCACCAACACAAAGGCCAGGCCGAATAAGCCGGCGACAATCGCGTTAATGGAGAATAATGTCCGAAGATTCATGAGATCCCTCCTGTGAGAATGGCTGAGCGTGGAGAGCTGCTCTCTGACGACAGATCCCTAGCGTCATCCTAGTAATCGTGCGCCCCAATAGCTGGCGCGTCCTCACTCAACCGGGCCGGATTCCGTTCTGTAGATATAAACCCGCCAGGGCAACTGGAGTTGCGAAGGCCCGGTTAACCCGCTGGTTGATATCCCCAATGAGGCCGCCAACCTTCTGCAGGAAGAGTCACCATCGGTCCACCGTCGGCGGGGAGCCAGCGGAGGATTCCGCTTAAGGGCCAGCCGGGCTGGCTGCCGGCCACATCAGTGATCACAGCCCCGCTGGCATCTGGCAGCCAGTCCGCATCGCCAACTACAAAGTAATCCGGCCGCAACTTCTCGAATTCGGCCGATCCGTCCCCAGCCACACGAACCATCACCATCGCGCGTCGGGGAATTGGTGCAGCGCCGGCGTTTGCGGGTTCACTGGAGTAGAATCCATACACTTCACCAGTGCCGGACTCGAATGGGTGGCCAAATAGGTGGAATTCACCACCTGCTTCGCCAGGAATTAGGACGAGTTCCTCGCCGGTCAGGGGATCCCCGCGCCACAAACCGATCTGGTAAATTCCCGGCTGATTCCCGGCAAAAAGAAGGCTCTCGCTGCTATCACCCCAGGTCAAGAAGCAGCAGGGGTGTCCCTTGGGCTGTACGACCTCGACCAACTTACCATCTTCGACGTCGAGAAGGGCCATGGATTGTCCCAGGGCGAAATAATAGGCTGTACTCACCAGAATCTGTTCACCATCTGGCAGCCACGAAATCGGTGAATACCAATTCTGGGCACCCTCGAATACAACGTTTTCCCCAGGAAGTGGCTGAGGCAGCAGATCGCTGTACAGTATCATCTGCAGCTCTCGTAGGCCTTCCTGGCGAGGTTCTGCTGGATCTTGATAGAGCTGGATTCCACCATTACCGAAAGCTATCCAATGACCATCTGGCGACCAGCGAGGCTGGCTAATGCCCCGGGTAGCGACCGTTAGATAATCTTTCTCGTCAAAATCCTCGCTGCCATTTAGCAGGACCTGACGCCTGCCCCCAAGAGCGGCTGTGTAATAGATTAATTGGTTATCGCTGATATAAGCCAGGGCTCCATCCTTTGGGGAGACGTCGAAATCTGTGACCGGCGCTTCCTCTGACGTAACTTGCGTCAAAGAGATGCCGTCCACCTCCACTCGCCAGATCTGCGAGTCCTCGGCGTTTATGAAGTACACGGGCGCAGGCAACAGGCTTGTCGATGGGATATTGTCCTCTGGAGATTCGGTCACAGGGGCGGGCGTCATCGCATCCTGTTCCAATGCTGTCTGATCGAGATCGCTGTCATCCTGGGCTATGATTTCGTCGTCCCCGGTTATCGGCGTCGCTTCGATTTCAATATCCAGCGTGCCGCAGGCCGCCAGGCTGATATGCAGAGAAAGCAGAAGAGCGAGCCTGGATACGACTTTCGCATAGTGCATATTCTTATCTGTCCTCAGAAAAGTTTTCACCTTACCGCCTCTTTCACTATTGGAACGTATTTTCTCAGTCGCGCCAATTGTGCAGCTCAGTCCAATCTTATCACGGCACTCATTGTATCTGACGCCTGTCCCGGCCGGATGGCTGAAATGTCACAGTTTAGACATCTCCTTTACGATTTGGAAACAGAGTGCTGGCAGTGGTCATAGTAAGTCGAGTAGCTATACTTAACCTAATACATGTTAGTTTAAGTATAAAATATAACAGCCTAGTCCATTACCTCTCTTTTCACCTCCCCCGATATTTAAGTTCGCAGATCCAACGTGATCAGAAGAGCATAGAACAAGTCTGTTTGGTGGATGTCAATGGCAAACTGTGTGTCGAACCCTCCGACGTCTCGAGTTCGGTCACATACCTCCCAGCTATCACAGTTAACCATTATTAGAAATGATCTCAAGACCTCACCTTGAAGCTGCGAGTTCGATCAAACAAATACCACATCTACCCACGCTCCTTTTTCGAGGAACCGTTGCTAGCGATCTCTGGAAGGTCCTTCAACGGACGCTCACGCTATCAGTGTGCTCCCATACCGAACCTATCGTTTTCGGTGCCAGACCCACCCATAGAGGACAGCAATCATCAGAGGTACCCAGAAATAGTTCAGCTCGTCTTGCGTCTGCAATCTCTGACGGAAGAACAACAGATACATTGTGACCAACAAAACCACAATTGCTGCAGATTCAAGTTTGCTCAGAGCTCCTTCAATTACCCATAACCAAATACGAACTAGCGGTAGGAGCAATACCACGAAATCGTAGCTCCAACCAAACGGGGCAGTGATCACTGATACCAGGATACTGATATCGACTAACTCCGCTAGCGTAATGCGATTTCCGTATCGATACCATAGTAGCGCAGCCATAGGAAGTAAGAGTATTCCTATGAGACGAACCCACAGCAATCCAAGCTTCAGGTGAAGAAAGGATGTAAGTGTTGGGTTTGCCCAGTTCAACAGCCCCACACCTGTCGACCCTGACACGTAATCCTCCACAGACGCCGGACGAAACAGCAATACGATTATCGACGAGATGAGTAACGCGAGACCAAAGCCCAACAGTACTTTCCATCTGCGTTCCTTCAATGCGACAAGGAATATTAGCGGGATAGTAATGTATACCAAGTGTGGTTTTACCATCGCTAGTGATAAGACAGCACCAGCAGAGAAATCGTGGGATTCGCGATACAAGAACAGAAACCCGACAAGACCACCTAAAAGCAGGATTCCGACTTGACCATATATGAAGACTAAAATAGTGGCGGGGAAAAAAATAGCAGCAAGGATGGGCAGCCAGAACAAGCGCAGCGTTCGTAGTTTTGCGGCGTTAATTCGCCAGATAATGACAACACTTACAAAAAGTAACAGGAAATTCACCGCCAGCCATAGATTTGCCGCTTTCTCAAAGTTAACAAGCGTAAATGGAATAAACCAGGCCAAGACCCAGGGCGGATTCCAGGTCCTTAATGTCCAATCTTGGTTCCATCCCGTTTCTGATTTCTCGACTTGAAGCAGCAAGTCATCATCGGCGAAATTTTCTCCTCGTGACAAGAGAAAACTCGCACTCCAGTAGGCGCGGAAATCTAATTTACCTGTACTAGACGGCAGGCTTGGGAGAATGGAGGACAAGATATAGATACCAAATAAAAATACGGCAATAAGCAAAATCAACTGCCATTTATTTGGGCGTTCCAAGATCCTATTTAACATATCTTAACTATCTTTATCCGATATATGATTACAGGTCGGACTTGCTTTCTAGTGACACGCTCGTGCGACATCCTTGACCGGAGCAGTTCCTACAATGGTAAATTTACCCTATTCATTTTGATCTAGGAATATCCTTAGATCAAGATGCTCATAGTCATCTATGTATTCACGAACGTGATTTCCAGTGGTCTGTTGACCTATTCGAACCATTCTAGTTATTCCCTTTCTCCCCCTATCTTGTTGCACAAAATTTAGCGAATCGTTTCCCACGCAGACTTATACGAGCACGGTTCTATTTAGTCAGCTTTTCACGCTGCCTTCACCTG
>JBARZW010000482.1:0-5947 GCA_049650305.1 Promineifilaceae bacterium (SeqCode) | reverse complement strand
AGGGGCTTGTCAAGCCCAACTTGGGTAGCATAGTTGGGGAAACTTCGAGGGTAAACTACCGTTATTTCACAAGGTGGCAAAAATCGATATCTGCATGTGCCCTAGCAAATCTACCCCATCGCCGGACAGATCATCGAACCACTCGTCTGGGAGGCCGTAGTCGACTGACTCAAACATCCCGAGCGAAGTGCCCTTGACTGGGCGGCTGAAACGTCTCAGCCAAACACCAAGCCCGATCGAGAAACTTGTCCGTCGGACCGCATAAAGTCGCACAAAGTCGCACAAGGTTGCCAAAGTCCCGCACACAACACACGCTATGATTCCCTTAGACGATAGGTTGACTGGCTTGATTGAATCCGGGTGGGAAAACTTGATGACAAACGGCGGTCGCTTAGACACGAAACGCACAATGGAAGCCTGCCAATCCGTGGAAAGCAGCGAAAGCCAGACATAAGTGGTATCAGGAGTTGTGTCGGACATGTCTAGAAGGGGAATGTAATGAATCGCACTAGGTCATTCGTTCTGTTAGCACTCCTGTGCACGACGGTCTTTCTCAAGTCATGTGAAAACAATGCCGTCCATTCCGTTGGATTCGTCGTGCCCTATTTTGATATTGTTGAGGCTCATGGTTTTTTTCGTCTGTTGTTTCCCTACAACGTGGTCATTTCGGTCATCGTGAACGCTGTCTTCATAGTTGCGTGTACCGTATTGATTCTCAAGATTGACTTCAGCAGGCGGAGAGCGCTCTTGTCTAGGCTCTCTGTGGCATTGTTAATCAACATTGTTCTCTTCCACCTTTCCTTCTTAATTCTGATGGTTCCTTTATCGGCTAAAAATGACTGGTTATATTATCTGCCAATGCTTTACCAGATGCCATCTCTTTACATTGCCTCTGTTCTCGAAAATATTGTCAGGTTACCTGATCTTAACGCCGCATCAAGAGTCTATCTGCTGGCGGTGAGCGCTGTAACCTTCTTAGTGCTAACGCTATTGAGTTCATTGATATCTAAATTGAAATCCAAAGCAGCTGGGAAACCATCGCAGCAGAAGGCGACAAGCTCCTGGCCAAAACCCGGGCGTCCGGCCGTGACAACTGGGTTATTCCGGAAGGGAGGAAAAATAGATAAAAAGTTACCTCCTTTTCTTGGAGGATGGTGGACACTCCCAAAGGTTTTGGGGGCCTTATCTTTGGTGGTTCTTACGCTCGTGCTCGTTGATATCTACTGGACCAGGCAGTCGCACACCGTGCTGAAAGGAAGCGGGATTGTTTATGAGGTCGATTTCTCCCCTGACGGCCGACTGGTGGCCGGAACCAACAGCAATGGCCTTCAGTTGTGGGATACGGCCACAGGAGAGGATATGGGCATCCTGAGAGGGGCTGAGGCATTCAGCGTGGAATTCTCCCCTGATGGGCGAACGATTGCCGGTGGCTTTACCAGTTATCGCAGCGACCATAAAGTCATGCTATGGGACCTTAATACACACCGGTTAGTGGCCACGTTAAAGGGGCATAGGAGTGTCGCAACTGCCCTCGCATTCTCACCTGACGGCCGAACGCTGGCCACCGGCGGCGGCAAGTTTGACGGTACGATCCGGTTGTGGGACTTGGCCACCTTCGAGGAGATGACCGTTTTGGAAGCAGACTATATGGGTGTAGAAGACATCGTCTTTACCCCTGATAGCCAAGTGCTGGTCGCTCTGTCTGGCTTTGGCTCCGAGCTGCTGATGTGGGACTTGGCCGGTAGTCAGGCGCTGCCCATCCCCAGCCCGATAGAATATTGGCACTCTGTGTCGAGCATGGCCTACGAGCCTGAAGGCCATACCTTTGCCGGCGCCGGTGGTGACTTTCTAGCTATCTGGGACCTGGAGACCCTTCAGCAGGTGAAGGTCTTCAAAACGGACGAGGACTGGTTATTCACGAGCGTGGAATATTCTCCAAGCGGCCAGACGCTGGCCACGGGCGACACGGACGGCATGGTCCGGATCTGGGACATAGCAACTGGCAAGGAAGAGGCGTCTCTAGGGGGCTTTCTTACAGGGCACCGCTATTCCGTAATGGACATAGCCTTTTCGCCTGACGGCAGGATGCTGGCTACCGGTGGTATGGACGACACTGTACGTCTTTGGCCGGTGCCGGGTGCTACAAGGTAAGAACGTTAAGGGCAACGAGATTGTTTTGGGTACTATGAACATTCATGTTCTGATATACGCTTAGCTATATTTTACTCGAGGTAGCACGATCATTTGGTTCGAGGGGAATGATACTTTGCGACTAGTAGACGCTCTTGAAGGAAAAACAAATAAAGCAACTGAAGATTTGACCAGGCTGGTCAACGAGGGTTGGCAGATAGCCAGCTGGACGGTCAAGGCATCATGTGAAGGCTGAGAAAATGACAGCAGCAAGAGAAACAGAAGAGTGTCCATATTGCTATACGGATATTGATGCTCGTGCGTCGTTTTGTCCAAATTGCAGTAAGAGCATAAAAGTCAAGACTTTTGGCTATGCTTGGCTCAATCTTAATGATTATCGGTTTGCTTGCTGTATTCGACGCCTTCATTTTTGAGCGTCCGGGGGATGTAGAGACGGACCTAGTAGTGGTTGTCATTGGCGCGATCATTCTCTTGGTAGGCTGGGTAATACGCATAATCGCGTAGAGCATTCGGTAAAGATCGGCTTAGCGACGTTCTCACTGATCGTTTAGGTGGCGTATGCCACTAGGTAGCAGCAATACAGACGTGCTGTTTTTCCGCTGTTCTGGACGAGCTGTTTTGAAAGGGAGAAACCATGAAAAGAGCCATTGTTTTTGTCGCAATGTTGTTTGCGAACGCTTGGGATAATGCTTCCTATACTGGTATTTGGGGCTATTGTGGCGTCTGTCTGTTTGAACCTGTGGGTTGGCTTAACGGCTCCATTCTAACGGTTACACTTAGGGGTGGTTTGTGTACCAATTGACGCATAGGTCTGCTGACACCTCTCTGGCCAGCCCTAGATTAGTGTCTGAGATTAAACATAATTCCTCGTGAACTCTGCCATCGCTTTATCAAAGTCGCGTTGGTTCTGCGGAAGTTCGTTCCAGTAGTCGGTGGCCTCATCTTCTATTTCGTCGAACAGCTGTCAGTGCTGCTTGTCATGTGGAACAGCTTCGGAAAAGCGATAGGCCAGGTCGTCGCCATAAAAGGCCAAGTAGAGTTCTTCTTGATTGGCCAGCTGGTTCAGAACTGTGGTCTGGTCTTCTGCGGCTGCGTTAAGAAAGGACTCTATACTGAAAGGATTGATTGGCTTGTCGAGAATCACTAATTGTAGACGGACGAGAGGAGCGTCGGGCATATTGATAAGCTGCCATTGATACCGCACCGGCTTATCGACAAAACCTTCAATATCTCGGTCAGGCGCGTGGCAGACGCCGTGATCGAGCTCCTGAAGACGCTGCCCGTCCAAATCCATACAATAACAGCGGATAGCGGCAAAGAGTTCGCGGACCATGAACGGATTGCTCGTGACCATGTTACAAACGTCTTTTTTGCTCATCCCTATTCATCCTGGGAACGAGCCACTAACGAAAACATGTCAGGCGAGATGGCGCCCGAGATGTGGAGAGCCGGCGAACGCGATGCCGTCCTTGCTTACCTGAAAGAAGACGTCCGGTCGACTCTCGAAACGGGCGAGGCCATAACTCAAAAGCGAGGCATCGGCTGGACCGCCAAGTCCGGCAAATGGAACTATCAGCAGTTCTCCAGGCTCCTCACGGTAGCCGAATGTCTGGTCATTCCTGAACCCGACACATCCTGGATGACAGATCCACTCACGCGGGAAAAGTTTCTTGGCTGGACCGGGTTCCTCGATCCGGAAGAATCGAACTCGCTCCCCTTCTAGCCTTGCCCCGGACCATCCATTTGCCGAGTTCCACTCTGCCAAGACCTGGCCATTTCCTATGGCCTAAGCTGATTTCCTCTCGGCCAAGACCTGGCCGTTTCCTATGGCCCAAGCTGATTTCCTCTCGGCCAAGACCTGGCCATTTCCTATGGCCCATGCTGAATTCCTCTCGGCCAAAACCTGGCCATTTCCTGTGGCCCAAGCTGAGTCCTCTCGGCCAAGACCCGGCCATTTCCTATGGCCCAAGCTGCTTTCCGCTCGGCCAAGACCTAGCCATTTCCTGTGGCCCATGCTGATTTCCTCTCGGCCAAGACCCGGCCATTTCCTGTGGCCCATGCTGATTTCCTCTCGGCCGAGACCTGGCCATTTCCTATGGCCCATGCTGATTTCCTCTCGGCCGAGACCTGGCCATTTCCTATGGCCCAAGCTGAGTCCTCTCAGCAGTACTCTGGACAGCCCTCCCAGATAGTGCAGGGTTTCTAGTTAAATCTTAGCCCCGGCAGATTCACCCGATTTTGCGCTTTCCAACCAAGAGCATACACATCCCGTATTATTCGGTTGTGTGAAGTGATTCATCACCTAACTGTTTCTGGTTCTGCGCCGCCTTACCTGCCTGCCGCTACTTCCTGATTTGCTGTGTCTAGCCGATTTGCCGCTGGCATGCTCGGCGGTTACAATGCTCTCAGCCTTGAGGGATAGTTTAAGGGTAGAACAGCGGACTTTGAATCCGTAGGTGGTGGTTCGAATCCACCTCCCTCAGCTCAGATGGTGAAAAGGAAAAGCCCCGCTTAGATTGCGCTTCACGGGGCTTTTTGCTGCCTATCTGTTGCTTACAGCGTGTATTGTTTTAGTTTATCTAATGGTGAGCACTCTGATGATTTGCTGATCACCTTCAGCAAGTGATCTATCCTTAGTCCCCCATAACTCCCTCATCGCGAAACGTCATTAACCGATTTTGGTATTCCCCTTGGTTTGAATTATTTATGAGTTTTCCTTTACGATGCTCTTCAGCGCGCTGAGCAGATCTTCTTGCTTATCGGCAACCACGATATTAGCGAAACGTCGCAGGGCATTCATCTAGACTCCAGCTCTATAATTTTTTACTCCTGTTGTTCGGTTCGCAGCCTTAGTTCAAGCCACGCCATCGAATATGTTTGAAAGATTCAAACCCGCCGCTCAGTACTCCCATTCCCCATGACCAAGCGGTCCCCTATTTAACTCATCGCGAACAAGCCGCCATTGCGGCATGAACTTATCCATATGGGCCACAAACTGGTCATTGTGAAGACGCTCAATCAGGTGCACCAATTCATGAATGATGATGTATTCCAGGCAGTGGATTGGCCACTTAGCGAGTTCCAGGTTCAACCAGATTCGTCGCGCTCGGATATTACAAGTCCCCCACCTGGTCTTCATCCGCTTTATCCGCCATTCCACAATCTCCACTCCAATGATTTCTTCCCACTTGGCGATAAGCGGGGGCGCGATTTCCTTGAGTTGCTTGCGGTACCACTCCAACATCACCCGCTCTCGTTTAGCTGCATCACTTCCCGTACGGACAAACATGTCAATTGTCTTCTTCTCATTGATAGCGACCTTAGGTGGAGCATCGCGATAGACCACGTGTAGCAGGTAGCGATTCCCCCGAAAATAATGGCTCTCACCCGATATGAATTTCTTCGGTGATTGTCGCTCCTGCCCGGTGAGCTTTCTCTGCTGCCTCCTGATCCAGGGCATCTTGGATACCACCGCCACTCGCACAGCTTCATCTTTGACCCGCAATGGTACGGAAACGCGCACACGGCCGTCGGCCGTGTGCACGGCCAGATGCATATGTTTGATATTCTTGCGTACCACGTCGACATTGAGGTCGTTGACCGTGATCTGATAGTTTCTATTACTCACGTTGATTTTCCACCAACTCAAAGATGCGTTCGACAATCTCATTTTTTTGAAAATGATATCTCATCATATTGAGATTGTAATCCTTGTACTCGGAAGCATCCATCCTACCCCGAAGGGAAATCGACTTCACTTTCGAGACGTACCTCAGCGAGAATCTCGACTGCGTCG
>JBARZW010000481.1:0-4731 GCA_049650305.1 Promineifilaceae bacterium (SeqCode) | reverse complement strand
TCCCGATGTTCCAGAGCCCAGCACGATAGGGAATGATGAAAGCATAGGTACAGAGCAGCAGGAAGATAAATCGACTGATGGTTAGTGGCAGCCCGAAAGGATTGGCAAATGCATAGGAGAAGATCTCCTTGTAGGCGATCAACGGGTTAATCCCGGCCAGGATAAAGACAAAGCCAAACAAGATCAGAGCGACAATTATAGCCAATATAGATATGGACGCCGCTTGCCAGCTCGTTAAGACATTCCGTTTCTGGAGCTTAAGCCGGTGGCTACCGATCGTCATTTTTCTCCCCGGACAGGCCTATTCCGGCCATCATCGCGCCCACATCCTCGCGTTTTGCCCTATCGCCAGGGAGGATGCCCATGAGCGTACCCTCGTAGATTGGCGCCACCCAATCACTCAAAGCAAGAATCTCGTCCAGATCTTCAGAGATAAGTAGAACGCACGCCTTCTTTTCCTTGGCCTCGATGAGTTTATTTCGAACAAATTCTGTCGATCCGATATCCAAACCTTGGGTAGGCAAGTCGGCGATCACCAGACGCGGATGGCGAGACAGCACGCGAGCAAGGATAAGTTTCTGCAGGTTCCCCCCAGATAGATTCTTGGCCTTTATCTCTGGGTTAGGTGCAACTACCCCGTATTCGGAGATGATTTCCTGGGTCAGATCCCGTATCTTCTCGTGATCCAAGGTACCCCGATGGTAATAGTCATTGTCAAAGTAGTAGTTAAGCGTTGTATTGTCCACCAGCGAAAAATCGGCGATAGAACCCACGTCGATGCGGTCGGCCGGGATATAACCAATTCCAAGCCGCCATCTTTTACTACAGGATTCAGAGGTGATATCCGTATCGTTAAAGAACACCTTGCCACTCTCGGCCTCTCTAAGACCTGCGAGCACTTCAACCAGCTCCCGCTGTCCGTTGCCCGAAACCCCGGCGATGCCAAATATTTCGCCTTCACTGATCGAGAAAGACACGTTGTTTAGGGCCTGAAAATCCTTATCGCTCAGGGCTGATAGATCTTCCACCCGGAGTATCTCTTCCCCTTTTTCTACCACCTTGCGCTCAGTCCTGAATATAACATCTCGACCCACCAATTCCTCAGTCAAGCTCTGCTCGGTCGCTTTTTCCGTGCTAATACAGGACACGACCTCCCCCCGTCGTAGAACTGTCACCCTATCGCTTATCCTCAGCACAATTGGGAGTTTATGGGTTATGAAGGGAACGATTGCCAGGTTGTTTTCGGACATCGCTTCGATGGAAGTGAGTAGTTTTTCAGTTTCGATTGGGGTCAGAGCAGACGTCGGTTCATCCATGATAAGAACCTCCGCCCCGCGATAAAGAGCTTTCAGAATTTCGACAGCCTGCTTCTCCCCTTCAGAAAGTTGCCAGACTTTCGCTTTCAGATCGATCGTGAAACCATATCTATCGCAGAGCTCATCAATTTCTTGTGATGCTCTCTTCAGGTTCAGTACCCTTCCGGCTTTGGGATGTCCGAGGATGATGTTCTCGATCACGGAATGAGCGGGGATCAGTTTCCGGTGCTGGTGCACCATCCCAATTCCCAATTCAATGGCGTCCAGCGGGGATTTGAAATTTACTTGCCTCCCTCCGACGTATATCTCTCCTTCGTCAGGTCGATACTGGCCGAAGAGGATCTTCATCAAGGTTGTTTTTCCTGCACCATTTTCGCCCAGTATGGCGTGAATCTCACCAGCCTTGATCTCGAAGTCGATTTTGTTATTGGCGACAACCCCAGGGAATCTCTTGGTGATTCCTCTGGCTTCTAAGACCACATCGCCGCGCTTTAGATCGTCCAGCAGCACATTATGCCCTTACTCTTCACTGGCAACTTTGGGTGGATCAAGTGGGCAGCCTATTGATCCGGCCACGGGTTGGGGATATCCGAACAGAACGGATCTACCACATCTCTAATGGTTTCCTAGACCGGGTGAGAAACAAGAATCTGCATCTGTCCAGGAGACTCCCAGACCTGGGATATTAACCCGGTATCTGGGAGCCTCCTGTCTATTCGTTGTGATAGCGGATAGTAGATATGGCGATCCTTGCGGATCTAAGGCGGACAGTTACTCTAGAATATCCACGCCTTCCACATCGAAGTTGAATAGCGATAGTAGCCACTCGGCCGTTGGCATCTCACCTGCGGGCTTGACCTCTGTCCCAGCCGCGGGAACAGGTGTTCCGTCCAGATCCAAGCCAGTACCGTTGCTGATAAAGGCGTGCTCGGTGAATGGATCCCATTCACCGTTGATCATCTGTTCCCTTCGTTGTTCGATGAGCTCAATGATCTCGTCAGGAACTAACGGTCGCGCCGCGGGACTGATAGCATCAATGCCAACCTTGTTATCGTTCATGATGTCGACTGTCGGGACCTCGGTGCCATCGGCCAAAACCATCGAATCGTTCATACCCAAATAGAGAACGGTCTCGGGGTTTTCTTCACCTGCTACCCATTCGCTGAGCATATGCTCGTAGAGGACTTCCCACCGCGTGTCGAATGATACGGCTACCGTATCGGTGTCGGACCAGCCATAATACCCTACGATGTCCATATCCTTGCCAACAAACCAGATGCCCTGTTCTTGAGCGACGTCAAGCGGAGAGCCGGAATCTGTTTGCTGGGTCAGGACATCGACGTCATATTGGGTAATTAGGGTCTCTGCGATATCTCGTTCTTCAGCCGGTAAGTACCAGTCGCCGACGTATTTCACGAACACGGAGATATCTTTATCGAGCATCTCGGCCGCATCCTGCACACCGAGGATAAAGCCATTCTGTCGCCTGATAACTTGAACGGATGGGAAAGCCGAGACGATACCGATATTTCCGGTCTCGGTCAGCGCTCCTGCAAGTAGCCCTTCCAGATACAATGCCTGGTATTGTCTGGGGAAAAGCCTGATGAAGTTCCTTTCCGTAGACAGATCGCTGGCGATTATCGAACCAAAGTAGACATCCGGGTACTTCTCGGCGAGATCTTTCAAGGGCAACCCCATAAATTCCGCATTACCTATGACGATGTTCGCCCCATCAGATATCAACTCTTCTGCGTAGGGGTTTGTAAGATCAGGCCCCACTTCCTCTCTGAAGACGTATTCAACATCTGGATACTTCTCCGCTATGCGTTTTCCAGCGCGATCATGAGCCCCAGACCAGGTCGTCCCTTCGATTA
Source organism: Promineifilaceae bacterium (SeqCode) (assembly GCA_049650305.1). GTDB lineage: Bacteria > Chloroflexota > Anaerolineae > Promineifilales > Promineifilaceae > UBA11865. Next base: position 1,541 of record JBARZW010000481.1, on the reverse strand, counting down.
CGCTAAAATGTTCAATGGCAAGGGTTGCACTCGCATCATCTGGAATTTCCGTCTCCGACTCCTGTGAACACATCGTCGTCCCAAGCAACACGATCGCCAGCACTACTGCAATCAGGATCGCTCGGAATATGAAACTATGCCTCATTGGAAATAACTTACCGATCATCTATCCTCCTCCTATTTCTTACGTGTTGCTCGCAGCGACACAACCACATAATTTTCGGGCTCCCGCTGCTGTCACATGGCATCCAAATCCCCACCATCGAAGCGAATCAATTCTAGAGGAGTATTGGTGACTCGTCAATTTATTTAGCAGGACGGGTAATTCCAATTCGGACTGTCCCATCGAGGATAGGTTCACAATAGCCTGACCTGTTTGAAGGGGCTAGATTCAACCAAAACGCGGTCTGCGTATACTGGCAGTGTAAGAAGCGATAAACTGAAAGTAAACAAGTATTACCGTTGGCGAATATTGGCTGATTTACTTGCTAGCGAACAGCTTATCGAGGAATAAGGGCGATGGCACGATCGGCCATTGATTGTTAATTCCACCAGGAGTGCTATTGCCTTACAAACAAGGATAGCTGATTTGGCAGAACCAGATCAGCCTGGAAGCTGGTCAATCTAGGTCAGACCGCGACATATTTACAGGACTGCTAAAGCCAGCATAAGATTCAGCGTCCGATTAGTGGTAGAACAAATCTCGTCGGCATAGCCGCGAGATAGAAACCATCCGAAAACTGTACATGTAAGCTCTAGCGTCGTTAATGACCGAATAGTGGTCAGATAGAGAGATATCGGCTACAGTTGGTTCAGACAGAACAGGCCAAGCACTTGTGCAGGTGCATCAACACTGGCAGGTGAGCAGTCCGCATCAATTCCCGCACTTCAGTCAGCTAATCGCCCAATTTATCTGGTCTATCAACTCAATATCTGTCTAAAGGCTCGGGATATCCGGATGCCTCTTGGCGCTCGTTGTGGAAACTTATTTAGGGCGATTCACGAGGGCAGCTCCCTGTGGCCTTTGCATAAAGCCGATAACCCATAAGAGTGATCCAATACGATAGCAGTCTGAGTAAATATCGGCTTAGCGAGTTTAACACAACCCTTAAGGAGAAATTACAGATGAGTGAATCTATGGAAACCGTCATTGTCGGTGGCGGGCAGGCTGGTCTGGCCGTCAGTTATCTTTTGACTCAGCAGGGTCGACAAAACATCATTTTGGAAAGGGCGGACAAAGCAGCCGAAGCCTGGCGCAATCATCGCTGGGACTCGTTCACTTTCGTAACTACAAATTGGACGATTCAGCTGCCTGGAGCTGAGTATAAAGGTCCTGACCCGGATGGCTTTATGCCATTAAAAGACATCATAGCCTACTTTGAAGAGTACATTGAGCGATACAAGTTGCCTATTCGGTACAACACCGAGGCAATTTCAGTTGAAGCAAAGAATAGTTCTTATATTGTCAGAGCCAACGGGCCTACCTATGAAGCAGCCAACGTCGTAATCGCCACGGGCTTACACCAACGACCGAGGATTCC
>JBARZW010000480.1:0-4666 GCA_049650305.1 Promineifilaceae bacterium (SeqCode) | reverse complement strand
CTATCGAATGTGTGATCGACACTGGCAACGATGTAACCTTGACTGGCCAATTCCTCAAACTGAGCCGTGTTCTGCATGCGGAGTCCACTTAATCCATGAGAAAACAGTATCAAAGGGAATGGTTCATTTTCAGTGACGGGTAATGCGTCGATCTGAGAATGAGTTCCCACTAGATTGATATGTCCCAAGAAGAACGACGGAAGGCCAAGCCGCTCAGCCAGCACTGAGGCGGCGACATCAAGCTGGTCGAAGTAAGGGGCAGGAGTTGCCGAGCTATCAGGTTTTGCCGGATACCAGACCTGTAGCATTAATTCCCTATCACCGCCAGGCTCATCTCCGTAGATCTCTTCCCGATTCCCATCAACCAGGTGATATGTAGTTGTTCCAATTGCATATGGCCCACTTGGCTCGGGAAGATTTGGGACCGGTAGAACAACCGGTAACGCCGCTACAAACAAGAGGATTACACTTCCTAGGAGAACAAGTATGGCGATGCGCCAGGCGGGCCGTTTCTTATCCGATCGAGAGCGACTCTGAACCCATGCGGCCAAGAGCAAACCTGCTGTCAATAGATAGGCAGGTATCATCTGCCACCGGAAACCTTCGGCGAAAAGATGGATCACCAGCACCAACACAGTAACAACGCTGATGATGAGAAGCAGATATCGCGGGCGGCGGCTAGAAACCAGCAGCCACAGTAACAAGACCGCGTCAAGAATCAGTAGGATGATCTCAAACGCTCGCATAGTAAACGTCTCATATTTGTCTTCACCAGACTACGGTTGCAGAACCGGTTTGCCATGAACTTCGCCCTGCCCAATACGATACAGCGCAGCCAATCCTTCAAATCGGCATGGCACGGTTTATAAAGGAATGTAAACGGCCTTGAAATACGTGGTCCAAAACCGTCTTACACTGTTGCCATGGTCCTATTGTACTGCCTAGAAGGTGAGGGTGCTTGCCGAACATGTAATGGTTTCTTCAGCAGTCGAGACTTTCTTTCTAGCCATGTCATCCTCCATGGTAGACATTTTACCCCTTGGCCAAAGTCTCCCTCAATCCTCACCCCTTTTCTATCTCAAGGATCTGAAACGATGCATTCTATATATCAAAGACGAAAGCGAGAGCAATATTATTCGAGTACATGGAGTTGTTCTGTAATCGCGACCGGCCGCAATCACAGTTGGGTTATATGAGCACCGTCAGCTTTGAGCAAAAGCTGTTGCTTGAAGGCTGTAAAACTACCTGTCTAACGAATCTTGAGTTATTCCAACCTTTGATCAAAGGAATGATGTCACAAACAGAGATATCTCAGCGAATCGAAGAACCGAGAATGGTGCATATTCCTGCTGGGTCATTCTTGATGGGCACCAGCGACCAGCAGGTCGATTGGCTGGCTCGGAGAGATGACATGGCAAAGAAGTGGCGGTATAAGGGCTACTTCAGCAGGGAACAACCGCAGCACACTCTCGCCCTCGCAAGCTACCACATCAGCAAGTATCCGGTGACAGTGGGAGAGTATAGGGCATTTGTGAGAGCAGAGGGGTATCAAGGTTATCGGTATTGGACAGAGGCTGGCTGGGCATGGCACGAGTCAGTGGGAAGGGTTCAGCCCGAGTTCTGGGGTGATATGAAATGGACCGGGGACGATAGGCTTCCAGTGGTGGGAGTAAGCTGGTACGAGGCCGTGGCTTATTGTCGATGGTTGAGTGAGGAAACAGGGAAGCGCTACCGGCTGCCGACCGAGGCAATGTGGGAGAAGGCGGCGAGAGGGACGGATGGCCGGATTTACCCGTGGGGGGATGAGTTTGATTCTTCACGGTGTAACACGCGGGCAAACAGGCTGAACCGGACGGTGCCAGTGGGTCAGCACAGTCCAGGGGGAGAGAGTTTTTACGGTTGCGCAGAGATGGGAGGAAACGCGTCAGAGTGGACGCTGAGTCAATACAGAACCTACCCGTATGTTGGGAGTGATGGACGCAATGAGGAGGAAGGAGAAGTCATGCGGGTGATTAGAGGAGGCTCGTGGTACAAACCGGTGCTGCGGGCGCGAACGGCTGCTAGGGGAATGAGTGACCCGTTCTTCTCAGACAACGACGTTGGCTTCCGTTGCATGCGCCAAGGTTGATGCTGATAGAAAAAAATAGGAGTTAGAGAAGCGAAAACGCCTTCCTTGCTCGACAGACCGAAGTGTTGTGACTCCAGGGAAAGACGTGGCTGGAATTGGGCTGCCTCACAAATCTGTTGAATCTATATGCCAAATGTGACTCGGAGAAAGCAAAAAGGCCCGTCAGACCTAGACGGACCTATGATATCGAATAATACTTGTGCGCAGATTGAGTGACCGGGATAACGCCATCGGGCGCTTTTCTGCCTGGATCAAACCACTGTCAAAGGCCAGAACGACCTGGGGAAGATGTCCTTCAGCGACAAGTAAATCAAGAGCAGAATCACCTGGTATCACTCAATGCATTGTAAAACGGCCTAATGGTGAAGGAATCGTGTGCTTCAAAGCGTGCGAGAAACCATTATCGATTTTTCCAAGCAGCCCTTAGAATGGGGTGCGCTCGACGTCCTCAGCGAGCCAGATCTCCGGTCGCCCAACCACACCTAGTTCCTGCATTTTCTCTTTTAAGTCTTCAGAGCCGATAAACGCTTGGGCTGCTGCCATACTCCCGTACTGGTGCACGACGATGACCATATTCGGGTTTTCCGAGTCGCGATGGACACTGGCACCTATGACCCCGGCTTCCTTGCGATACGGCGTAAAATCATCATAGCCGCGCTTCCAAGTATCAAAATCCTGTACTTCATGCTTGACAATCGTTGTAGCCATTTTCAGTTATTCTCCTGTCTATTTATGTGGTTGAATTGATAAACTCTAGATCAATCGTGCAAGCCCTGCGAAATTGGATCCGCACGAATAAGGAATACAGTAAATACCTAATTCATCAGCACCTCCTTGTTTCAATCGGCTGCTGGTATGGGAAAATTAGATGACCCATTGATCGTGATTATTCCCTTGACGAGTAAATACTAGTGGCAGCTTGGTGGTTGGTAGCTGGTTATCGATCACTGTTTGCAGCAACAATGACCTTCCCGACGCTGCTGATATTCAGACATTCATTTAGCTTCCGCCAAAAAAGTGTTCGAAGTCTCCGGTGAACTGATCAAAAGACCAGGCCTGATGACCGGTGAGTCTTTCCACATTATCGGTGGTGCTGTTCGCAGAACCCTCGCTAAGCTCACCGAAACCTCTGGCAATACATTCTGTAACGCCCATACTTGATGAAAAGATATTTCCTGATCTAAGTTGGCGCTCAGAGTAACAGAGGGTTGACAACTGGCTAGGTAACCGCTTTACAAAACAGAAAATGACGGCTGCTTAGCCCTGAGCCAACAAGACGTGCATCCCTTGTTAGGATGATGTGATAAGTTTGCCAAGTAAGGGGGGGTAATAATTATGTTTCCAAAATTTGTCACCCTGTATGCTGTGCGCCATCACCGTAACAGATATCTGGGGTATAGTCAATATTAGGAACTATTTCACAATGCAGAAAGGCGCAGAAGTTATTTGAATTCCTTATCCGACTTGTAAAGATTAGCTAATATCAGATGCTACAGATCCATGTTTCATCAAACGGGTCACTCCCGCGATATGCGACCCAAGTCGGCAGTTAGCCTGGTACATCAAGCCAAATTGGCGTTTGCTTTACACGATTTAGCGTAAGGGGGTCGAGTATTCCATAATGGCGTCTGCAACCAGCTAAGGGACATCCGGTCAAGAGCTGAAGAATACCCAAACATGCAAACAGCCCCCTGAAATAGGGAGCTATTCATATCCTCATAACTATTACCATAGGCGGGAGTGTCGGGAGTCGGCCACTCGCGCGGATAATCCTATTTTTGTTCGTGCCGGAGTTTAACTTTTTACCACCTGTCAATTGACCCTAACTGCCTGCCAACTGGTCTCTGTGGTCATAAGGGCGGCTGCCACGGTGGACGCGTGCTTAGGGCTGCGAACCCTTGTACGCGTCGCAGCCACATACTGCCGGTGGCGCGTCCGCCGGGAAGGCTTGTTCAGCTCAGAGCCATTTTAGTAAAAACTCGGTTTGCACTCGGCTGGCCTCATCGAACAGCTCGCTTGGGTAATAGAGCAGCCCGAAATGCCCCCCAGCAATGTCGTACCATTCCTTGGGCCCAGGAATGAGCTCGTAAGCCTGCCTGGCGACTGAGTAATTGGCGTGTATCATCTCGTCCTCTGGCGCGACCATCAATAATGTCGGCGCCCTGACGAAGGGTGCGCAAAGCCCTGGGTGAAAAGGTACTGGCGTTGCCGGCAGCACTCGCGTGGCACTGTTGTTCCATCGCGTCCCGGCACGACCTCCATAGTCAATGAACCAGCGGAATGCCTGAATGGGCTTGAGCAGCGACGGCGTACCCGCCTGGTCGGAAGAGACAACGGGCATGGGACCTAGTGTGGTCTCGGCCGACCCGCTGACATCACCCCGTGAGAATGTCTCCATGATGATGTCAAAATTTGCCTTGCTTGGGTCAACTTCCGGTGGCTCTACGCCGAATACAGGACACTGGGCAACGATGGCTTTGACTCGCCGGTCAACCGCGCCGACGACGATAACCTGGCCGCCGGTATAGCTGTCCCCCC
>JBARZW010000479.1:0-5837 GCA_049650305.1 Promineifilaceae bacterium (SeqCode) | reverse complement strand
GGTGGAGTTTGGGCGGTCATAGGGCGCAAAGCTGCTGATCAACCCGGCTTTATAAACGCGATCGGGAATCTTGAAGGCGCAGGCCATCGCATACGGCCCGCCAAACGACCAGCCCTCGACGGCGAATCTATCAAGACCCAGGTGGTCGGCCAATGCCGCAACATCGTCAGGCCACTCAAGCAATCGGTAATCAGGTTTGAAATCCGACAAGCCGTGACCCGGCCGGTCGATCGTGATCAGCCGGATGCCAGCTAGCATTTTTTCATCCGGCGGACGCTCCAGTCGTGAGCCGCTGGAACCGTGAAAATGGAAAACTGGCTTTCCTGCCGGATCGCCCCATTCACCGTAGGACAGCGTCCTGCCGTCTCTCAGTTTGATGGTCTCGCTGCTCTTATCAGATTCCATACTCTTACTACCTCCGAGTCACCTTGCCACTTAACTCGCCATGCAGAACACCAGCTGCGGATTTTTCAAGGCGCCTATTTGCCAGCAATGGTAGTTTAGCAAGAAGGTGGGTGGTAAGTCACCACCCAAAAAGGATAGAAAAGGGTTGGATCATTGGTCCGTAGGGCAACCGCAACATGGTAACTTGAGCAAGTGTGTTGCCGAGCCTGTAATCCGCGTGGTAGTTGTCGTTTGAACGCTATAAGAGCCGCAGTTCTCGAGCACGGGAACGCGCTTCGCGGCGGTTGGCCACTCCAAGTTTGTTGTAGATACTACTGGCATACCATTTGACCGTGTTCACCGACAGATACAATTCGTCGGCTATTTCCCGGTTAGAAAGCCTGGCCGACATCAGCCGTAATATCTGCATCTCCCTGTCGTTAAGGGGCTCAATTTGCGGCGCGAGGACAGAGGAACGCAGGGAGTCGGCGATGCCGTTACCGGCTAAGGCTCTTACCGGGAAAGCCGCCAGCAGTTTCGCTATGTAGCTTGGACTTACGTCCTTCCCGGTTGTGAGCTGGAGCAACTCTCGCATGGGTGACCCTAAATCTACAAAAGTGCGGATATAGCCTTCAGGTTCGGCCAGCGTTAAGGCGGGGGACAAGTTGGTGAGGGCCAGATCCGTTTTACCCAGGTTATGAAAAGCTACCGCCCGGAGTGGTAGATAGGTGATCAGATGACCGTACCTTCCACCATCCTCGGCCGCTATGATTAAGCGGTCCAGAAGGGCAACCGCCTCCTCGGCTCTTTGCTGAGCGATCAAGACACGGGCCAGGGTGCTATACTCGTACTCCTGTTCGTAGTGGATTTGGTCACTGATTTCAAGATCCGAAGCCTCAGCCCAGCCTACCACCTCGAAAAACAAATCGTTTAGCTCAGGTCGTAACTGGCTCAGCAGTAAGCTCCGGTTGGCGATCCAGGCGGCCATTGGAACTTCAAGAATCGAATGCTCCAGCGCCAGGCCAAGATGTTGGAGTTTCCGCAAGGTATCCACTGCTCTATCCACATCTCCAAGGGCCTGATAGAGATCTACTAAATAGGCCTGGCAAGCGAAGCGGTGCCAGCTCTGCACCAACGTGTAATAATTGCTTGCCTTATGCAAGTTCTCGGCCGCTTCATTTAACTCGTTCCTTTCATATTGCACGAGGCCCATGTGCAATCGAAAATAGGCCAGCATCCGCGACGGTCGCCGCTGCAGTTTTACTGATGTGGACCATTCCTCGATATATTTCAATCCCCTATTTCCGTTCGCGCGTGCCTGGTTCAGCATTCCACGAACAGTGTCAACTTGCATTAGCATATGCATGGCACTAAGAATGCCGTAGTGATTACCGGCACGTTGATTCAACGGTATGGCAAGCTTCAAAGCTTGGGAGGCCTCTTCCATTTGGCCTAAATCAAGGTGAATCATGCCAAAACAGATCCGCACAGCCCCTTCGAAAACTGCTGCATCGGTTGTGTCTTCGTCCGTTAGCGCTGCCAGTGCAGCATGGCAGAGATTGAGGGCATGATTGAACTCGCCTCTCCGAAATGCTGTAAATGCTCGGATAGCATTGGCGTGGCCCAGGAGTTGGCGGGCGGAGAAGTCTTCAGGCAGCCCGGCCGGGTTGGACAGATGGACCTCGGCCAGAGCCAGCGCAGGTTCCACAGCGTCTAATTGATACTCGAACTGCAAAGCCCAGGCGTGGTAAATGCATAATCGTGGGAATCTGGCTCGTACCTCCTCTGGAAGCTTGTTGGCCCATTGCAGGATCTTAACGACTTCTGCGTTGAAAAAGTATGCATTAGCGTTCTCATCCAGCAGCCGTGCGGCCCGCATCCCATCATTTCCGACCAGCGCATAATTGATTGCCTCATCTACCATCCCCTCGGCTTCATACCATCGGCTGGCCTGAATATGAAGCTCTGGAAGGATCTCCGGCTCTGTTTCCTCAAGAGCCTGGCGTAGAAAGTCGCGAAACAGGTGATGATAGCGATACCAGCGACGTTCGTCATCCAGAGGAACAAGGAATAAATTAGCGGTTTCAAGGTACTCTAAAATCGATTGTGCGTCAGTGATCGGCTGAGTAGCGCCCTGCGCGGATCGCGACAACCTCGCAAAGCGCTCCCGTTCGCCAAGCGATCGCCCTGCGGTATCCCCCAGCCGAGTTCCTCTCGGCCAAGGCCAGTCCTCTGGCCAGGTCCAGTCCTCTGGCCAAGTCCCCAGGATCGCTTCACAAAGAGAGGTATTGAATCGCTCGAGAAAAGAGGTACGTAGCAAAAACGACTGCACCTCATCAGATTGGCGGGACATGACCTCATGGGCCAGATAGTCGATCAAATAGCGGTGACTGCCCGCGATCGCATTAACCCGATCGCGTTGGTCATGACGCCCTTGCAATGTCAAGGCAGCCAGCTGTAACCCGGCGATCCAGCCCTCCGTGCGCGCCTCCAGGCTCTCGATATCTTCAATAGAGAGCGTAAAACCCATCAACTCGTTGAAGAAAGTCGTCGTTTCATCTATGGTGAACTGAAGGTCGGTCTCTCGAATCTCAGTCAACTCCCGCTGAACCCGTAAGCGACCCAAAGGCATCGGGGGGTCGGCCCGACCGAGGATGATCAGGTGCATTCTGGGTGGGATGTGGTCAATCAGGAAATCAAGAGCTTGGTGAATCTTGAATTCCGTGATGACGTGATAATCATCGAGACATAAAACAAACTGCTGCCCAGCGAGCGCGGCGGCCGCCGACGTAGCAATGTCGTTGACCAACGCAGTTAGCAAGGGTTCAATGGGGATATCTGCCTCTGTTTCCAGGATCGACTGTACCTCGACGCCAACGACCGGATCGAGCTTCTGTAAGGCAGCGATCAGGTAGCTGAAGAAACGGGGGAGTTCATTGTCCGCTTCTTCAAGGGAAAGCCAAGCCGAATTACGGGCTGATGCTTCGGCATGCAATTCGGCCAGCCACTGGGCAACCAGTGTCGTCTTACCGTACCCGGCCGGGGCGGAAACGAGAGTCAACTTACTTCGGAGGCCGGTATCCAATCTTTCGATCAAACGGGGGCGATGGACTAACCTTTTCCTGGTCCGGGGAATATACAGCTTGGTGGTCAGCAAAGAGTCTGGCATTGATTTAGTGTCTAAGCCTGGGTGACAGCCGGTTCATCTTCAAGACGTAGCTTGCGAGCCAACAGCCAGGCGGCTACCAAACAGACGATAGGGAAAGCACTCATCAGAAACCGAAAGGCATCGTCAGGGTTCGGGCCTGGATCATCGCCGCTGACGTAGCCGAAGAGTACGCCTAATAGGATCAATGCAATTGCTTCAAGCAGCTTTGATAGCCGGCCAATGAAACGATTCAAGCCGTAGTATACTCCTTCCTGGCGGCGTCCGGTACGCTTTAGACTCTTGTCAACCAAACTGGCCATAATCATTTCCCGGCAGACTTTGATGCCACCCAGGCCAGCTCCAGCAATAGCTGCGCCGATAACGGCCAGAGCCAGGTTTGAGGCCAGACCCAAGATAATGGCCGACCCAATCATCACCCCAATGGACCACAGCCAGGCCCGTTTGACGCCCCAACGGCGGACTAATCTGCCCCAGAGGGAGACAGATAGAATGGCTACGATGAAGACAGCCCCAAAAATGAGCGTTGGGGCTCGTGGCCCGGCGCCAAGCGTATACTTGGCATAAAAAGCGGTCCCTATCGTGTAGATGCCAGTGGTGAACCAGAGCAATGTCACAACGATGGTGAACTGCCAAAAGGGCCGGTCGCGGAGCACGTCCCCAAATGCTTCTCGCAGATTGAGGCGAGGCGCCTGTTGCGCGGTCGGGTCTTCTGTATTCCGAAATATGGAACCGGTTAACAAGATGCCGGCCATGACGGCAAAGAGCACAGCCATGCCGGCGAAGCCAAAGGCGACATAGACGATGGGCGTCAGGGCGAAGCCCACCAGTTCGCCGGCCGATCCAAGACCCTGGCTATAGGCGCTGGCTCGTGTCCGGCTCTTGAATCCTTGGAAAAGTTCGGGAAATAACGCCTGATAGTTGGTGTTCACGACCGTGGACGCGGCTTCAAACAGGAAGACCACGATTAAGGCGTACCAGAATAAGGCATCCCCCTGACGGAAGACCTCCGGCACAGCGTAGATGAGTACGAACAGAAGGAGGTAAAAGGGCAAACCGGCCAGTAGCCAGGGACGGCGTCGTCCCCAGCGGGTCCGGGTATTGTCTGACAAGTAGCCGACTAGGGGATCATTTACCGCATCCCATATGGCGTAGATGACATTGATGACGGCCGCCAAGGCAACGGCTAGACCCAACACATCTACGTAGAAGAACAGGTAAAAGCCGGCCAGGGCTTGGGACAAGGATGACAGGCCGAAAGCGCCTAGCCCGTAAACGACAGGGGAGTTCTCGCGGGCGGCCGGTTCAGGCTGATCCACTTGTTCGGAAGGTGATGTGGCTGACTGCGTGACAGGTTCAGAAGACAACTGGACGCCTATTTCTGATTCCTATCTGAAGGACCCTTTCGATAGGACCCTGCTAATCAGGAAACGCTAGCGCAGAAAACCATTATAGCGGAAAACGTCAATTTCGGTGTTAACCGCAAGAGGGCACCGTCCCAGGCTTGACGACTGATCAGTCCAAAAAAAGGATGATATTCGCACCCGTAATCGGATTAGCATTCTGGCTTAGTCCGAGTCGAATTTAGCCCATTATCCAGAGGTGGCTCGGTCTTGGGGAGTTTGGCAGGAGATCGAAAAACGGTTCTGTATTCGTGCTGTTCCTGGTGATGCAATTTTCAACTGGGCAGCTACGTCGCATCACTGTTTTGGAACCTGAGGTGCCAAATCTTTGTACTGTTATTTGTTGCTTTCTACTTGACCTCCTAGCGATTCAGCATATCAATTTTCGTCAGGACATACTATGTGTTTGCATGCTGTTTACCACGGATTATTGGGGTTCCAAAGTGTCGACAACTCTCCACCTACTGTTCCATTGAAACAATCTCTGTACTTTTCGGAAGCACATAGCTCCGGTATTCGATCAAGACACTAAAGTCAAAGGCTGTGCCGGCTAACTCGATACCGAGTGAGTCCTTCGCATCGATCCGTCCATGCACTGCCTCTGCCGGCTGTTGATAGAAGAGACCCTGCAAAATAGTTGCCAAGGCTAAACCCTACGAGGATTGAAATGATAGATCGTGTTGTCGAAAAAGCTTGGTAGGGTCCTCGCCTGGCGGCCATCAAAGCTGTAGAATCTACGGGAGTTTGGCGTTTCCTCGCGACCAATTTAGCGGCCTCATCGGCCTTCATTGATTAATCGAACCGATCCTTCGTGTATCAACGTCATGGGCACCGCAAGTCACGCCACGATCGCTACACGAAATTTAGATACTGTTCGTGCGGGC
>JBARZW010000478.1:0-2729 GCA_049650305.1 Promineifilaceae bacterium (SeqCode) | reverse complement strand
CACACTACCAAGACATGTTACACCGGCAGCGAAAATGGCTATGGCTGTCCTTGGGGTGTTTTCCCGGGCGGCCTGGTTAAGAACACCTACTGCGGCATGTGCCTTGAATGTCTCCGCACATGTCCTTTGGATAACGTAGCTATCAACATCCGGCCGGTAGGGGCGGATTTGACACAACCTCGTGGCCGCAGTCTGGACGAGGCCTTCAAAGCTTTCATTATGCTGGGCAGCGCCTTTGTCTACTCGGCTGTGATGTTGGGGCCCTGGGGGCAGATGAAAACAGCCGCCTACAACATAGGATCTCTCCCCTGGCTGTTATACATTCTGGCCGTCCTGGTCTTTATCTTCGGTTTACTACCCGGTCTCTTCTATTTGGCAACCCGGGCCGGACAGATCCTGACACCAGCAAGGCGGAGTTCGCATAAGAGTTTCACCGCCTACGCATACGCCCTGGTTCCCCTGGGCCTAGCTGCCTGGATTGCCTTTAGCCTCTCTTTTGTATTTGCCAACGCCTCGTACATTTTACCGGTATTGTCAGATCCCCTGGGGTGGGGCTGGGATCTGATAGGAACAGCCGGCTATAACTGGACACCATACCTCACCCAGCTTGTCCCAGTGCTACAGACCTTAATTCTGGTGGGTGGCCTGGCCTGGGCCGGCGTTACTGCCCGGCGCATTGCGCAGGAAAGTAACAACCTGGATGCCTGGCGTCAGTCCTTACCGATCAACCTCTTCTGCCTGCTGGTCACGGTTGGATTTCTATGGTTATTCGTCGGCTAATTAGCGAGTGGGCTGCTCGTCTGTTGCTTGTTCTCCTCATTGCAGGATTGTTCCTGGCAATTGTGCTTGCCCGCCGCCCCGCGCAAGCGGTAGAGATTCACGCCGTCATGCCCGAAAAGGGTGGCTGGTTGCCGGACGATCTATCAGCCGAAGTCGGCGTTCCTTTGAATCTGCGCTTGACCTCTGATGATGTAATGCATGGCTTTGCCGTTGGGCAGCAGACCTGGCCGGCCGTCGACGTGAGGCCAGGTCAGGTGACTGAATTGACGCTTACCTTTGACGAGCCAGGAACCTATACCTTCTACTGCACACGCTGGTGTGGCCCCAACCACTGGCGAATGCGGGGCACGATTGAGGTAACCGGCGAGGCAAACGGGCTAACGGTCGCCGAGTCAGCCCAACCGCCGCATTACATCAGCCTGGGCTTAGATATCGATGCCCCTCACGAGGTAGTTTCACAGTTGGATCGGCTGCCTTCGGCAACCCGAGGAGAGGCCCTGGACTTTACCGTTCCACTCCAGTTCCGCACCAGGGACACCTATTTAGAACAATCACCGTTTGAACTTCGGCAGGCATTGCGGGCAGATCCAGGGACGGCCGAACTCAGCGATGGTGACATTTGGGATCTAACCGCTTTCGTTTGGCAGTCTAATTCGACACCTGAATCTATGCAACTAGGCCAGCGCCTGTATGCGGAAAACTGCGCCGCTTGTCATGGAGAGAATGGTGATGGCAAGGGTGTAATGGCTCCGTCGAAAATTGCCGGAAACGATTCTGAATCCTTTGGTCGAGCACTATTGCCGCCCAGGGATTTCACCGACGCTCAGCAGATGCTGGGGGCTAATACGGCGCTATTGCAAGGGAAAATCATACGCGGTGGAATGGGTACCGGTATGCCTTATTGGGGCGCCATCTTTACCGATGAAGAGATCGAAGCCCTTGTCGATTATATATGGACGTTCCAGTTCCCGATGGCAGCAAGTGAATAACGATTGAAGCCTGCAATTCGAGGGCTTAATACTCGCAGGAGTGAATATGCGTAGATTTGTTTTTTTCGCAGTTTTGGTTGTTGGTTTTTTGCTGACGGCATGTAGTTCTGGCCAGCCCAGCATCGCTGTAGAAGCTGCCAATCTAGACCTGGGAAATGTGATCAACGGCGAAATAGTTAGCCGAGATCTAGCCCTACGCAATGACGGTGATGCTGACCTGGTAATAGACAGCATTATTACTTCCTGCACCTGCACCCAGGCTTCCGTCAGCCCGATGACCATCGCTGCGGACCAAAGCGGCATCCTACACATAGAGTTTGACTCTGGCTTCCATGGCCCGGACCTCACTGGGCCATTGATTCGCCAGGTCTTCATTAACTCCAATGACCCACAGCAACCAGAGCTACAAGTGGAGTTAATCGTCAACGTTGAAGCGAGAAGCTCTTCGACTGGGTGATATAAATATGCGAAAGCGCATTTCTCCACTCGTCCTGATAGTGGCCGGTGTTCTTCTGGCAGTGGCTAGCGTTGCCTATTGGCAATTTATATCTGCCGTAGAAGACCCAGACGAAGCCACTGTGCCAGAATCCGTTGCCGGTCTTTCATTGACTCAGGCCACTTATGGAACTGAAGCGGTGGCTGAAGTGACTCGCCTGCACAACAAATCGTTTCCACTATCGTCCGGAGCGGTAGCTATGTATGGTCGCTCTGGTGAGATGGTGATGCTGTGGGTCACCGGAACACCCGCCCAACCGCTGGCAGCAAAGATGATTTCAGACATGAAGACAGCTATCGAAAAAGCCGAGTCCCCGTTTACACCGGTTGGCGTGCGGAATATCAGAGACCGGACAATCCATGAGCTTACCGGATTGGGGCAACAACATTTCTATTTCCAGTCGGCAGCGTTGGTTATCTGGTTGGCGGCCGATGTGCCCATAGCTGAAACCGCGTTGGCTGAGG
>JBARZW010000477.1:0-3300 GCA_049650305.1 Promineifilaceae bacterium (SeqCode) | reverse complement strand
CCGCTAAGCACCTCCCCCTTGGTGTTGAAGATAGAGCTGTGACATGGGCAATTGAATTGCCCTTCACCCTCACGCCAGGGAACGGTGCAACCCAGGTGAGTGCATCGGTGCCAGAGGGCTAGCATGCCGCCATCTTCCAGGGTCGATATATAGAAACGCCCTTTCTGCACGTGACGCACTGTACCCGGTTGGAATTCAGCTATTTGTCCGGCGATCACCCTCCTGCCAAATGCCCCTGGTTTAGCGCTCGGCTTGAAGAATTGCAGCAAGGCAACACCGGCCTGCCCAAACAGAGCTACAAGTGAAGCCGCCCAAGCCAAACCAAGAAACTCGCGCCGAGTAAGCCCTTTCTTTCTCCGGGAATTAATTTCCATATTTCACACCGTCCTGTTTTTAAGCCCTCACTTACAGCTCATCCCAGGGGTTGTAACCGCGGGCTTCTGTGCGTACGGGACAAGCAAATTGGCAGGCTACCGCCTGCTGATAGAATGCAAGATCGGGCAGATATACTTGGTAGTGAGACATATTCATCCTGGCTGCGGTAAATGGACGGGTTCATTGTACGCAAGTTTCAGCTGCCGTGATATAGGTTTATGGCCTGTTGCCACCCCCGCTAAATGGCCTATTCTTGTATTGTTTTTTACTTTGCCCGCTCCCGAGAGTAGATCGTCGACCGATTCTCTTGATTCTACACGCCGCAGCTGCCGCCGCTGTTGGGCGCTTCTTCCAACTGCTCGTTGCTGGCCAGCCACTCGTGAACGGTTCGGAAGCCAGATCCGGAGAAAACTTCCGGCCCGACAGCCATGCGGCCATCCACCTCATCGGGGTCCAATCCCATCGCAGACTGGAAGAAAACGGCCGTTTCCAACGCCTGTTGTGGAAACCAAAAGCTGCTCACATTCTTGGCTGCCTCGAACATCTCGCCCTCGGAAGCCCCCTGCCCTGCCATAAGCTCGAGCAGACCCAGCATGGCCATACCATGGTTGCAATCGGCAAACGCCGTATGATTATTGCAGCAAGGCCGGTAGACGTTGTAAGCGACTTTTTCCAGAAGAGTTTGCTCTTCGGAAGTGAGGGAGATCAAGGGAGTGCTGGAATAGAGTTCCGTGGCCGGCCTTGTACCTATCGACCAGCCGCCGGTGGAGGCAAAGCGGCCAATATCACCTTCGCTGTATTGCATAAGGGGGCCTTCATCCAATAATTGATTCTGGTTAGTCAGGCCCAGAGCCCAGAGAAGATTGAGCAAGAAGTAAGCATTATCCTGATTGACGACCACCGGCGCGTCGCTTCCATTTTCAAGTATAGCAAGTTGATCTTCGTTAAGCGCTTGCCCAGCCTGTTTATAGGTTTGCACAAAGCGATCGTAGTCAATAGCGCCTGCGGCCAGAAGCTGGGATCCCATATCGCCAAAGCTGACCGGCAACTGGTAACCTCCTGAATGACTGATCTGACTAGCTGCTGCAGTATTCTCCGGTTCGAGAATCTCTGAGTCGCCCTGAATAACAACTGGAGCAACCGATGTGTTCCGGGACTCTGCGCCGCTATCAAAACCGGATCTGTCGGACTGGGTTACATCAGTGGCAGCGGCCGGCTGGCGCCACATATATATGGCTACAACCGCCAGGGCAAGTACTATCATGAGGAATAGGGCTCTCCAGGGAAAGCCTCGAGTGAGAAGAATTACTTCCCGACCACACGCTTGACATTTGTTGGCGCCATTTTCTTTAATCATTTCGCCGCAATATTGACAGTACATAAATCTCTCCTAGTAGCTGGGCGATGGACTTGCCGCGTCTTGTGCAGGTGACGGTGCCAAAAGAGCTTTGGCTTGCCGAACCATTTGTTCTCGCTGTATGTCATATTCGGTTTTGTTAATATCGCCCCGATCGCGAGCCTTGTCCAGAATAGCGATTTGAGTCACTAGATGATCGAATCTAGTACCAGATTCGTCTTCCACTTTTTCCACCACCTCCGGCTCTGGCTCAGGCCGACGGTACCACCAGACACCAACGGCCATAAGGGCCAAGCCCAGAGCCGCTCCGCCAAGTGCCAGCCCCTTCCTGGACGCGGATCCGGCATCGGTCTCGGCCTCAGGCATCATATCACCCGCTGGCGCGACGAGGGGCTGCAAGAGAGTGCCGGCTAGGGAAATAGCTACGCTCTCACCCTGTCCGAGGGCGTCATGGCTAAAAATCTCTACTTCGCGACCATCACCCATGTCCCGCGTTCCCTCACGCGTAAGATTTTCACCCTCGAGTGAGAGGCCGATGGCAGGATTTAACATGAAGCTCAATCCGTCCACAGGCCATTGGGTTGTCAACGAATAAGTCAGACCATCCTCATAAGGCACAACGTAAGATACAATTACCTGGCCTGTGCTTTCTCCTGGACGCAGCGGCTCGGAATCGACAAAACCGACAGGAGTGAGAATAAATCGCCTGCCGCTAACACCTTCATTAAAAGAGATGTCAGTCGCGCCTGCCGGTAAGGAAAACTGTAAAGGGGGGAGCTGGGTGTCATCTTCGGTGTCCTTCCCGGCAATGGTCCGGTCGCCCGTGTTGGAAATAATATAGATTTCCGCCACTGTTAAGCCATCCAGGGCCGCGTCAAAGAGGACGTGTTGGCGGTCAATCCGGACTGATGAGGTATCAGTGGACGATTCGTAAATCGGTATTTCCAGTGACAACTCTGTTTGCCCCTCTGTCACGTTGACTGGTTCCGAGGCATAGACTACATTATCGTAGGTAAGCATCACCGCATACAGCAGGTCGGGCTCAAGTGACACGTTTCCATACTCGAACGTGCCGTCCGTTTTTGAAAAACCGTCAAGCATAAGTACCTCGTCGAGATTCTCATCCCAAGCATGTAGCATCAATTCCATTTTTTCCGGAACAGAGCCATCTGAGCTACGATTGACAACACGGCCGGTAACAACGCCAGTCGATGGTCCTTCCTGAGCGAGAACCGGCACGGCCAACAGAAGCAGAGCCGTCAAGATGATCAGTGCAAGCATTACCTTCTTCTTCAAATAACTACTCCTGCTACGGCTTCTAATTGAACACCACAAAATGTACAAAATCTATCACCTGGCTCGACGAACTGCTCGCAGTGTGGACAGGCACTGCGAGTTTGGAACCCACACGCGGTACAGTATTTATCGACCGGATCAATATTCGTCCCACAGCCGGCGTACTTGCCATGGCCGTTGCTAATATGTTGCCGGCGGTCACGCACTGCCGTTTCAATGAGCCGTTCTAGATCCCCATCATCAAGCGACGTTTGCTCCGAGGCTTCGGCCGC
>JBARZW010000476.1:0-15615 GCA_049650305.1 Promineifilaceae bacterium (SeqCode) | reverse complement strand
TGTCGTTCTTGGCTCTCCCTTTGTTTTTGTCTGAACAGCACCTCCTTCCTTGGCGTTTACGATTGACCATGCGAGAAGTGTAAACTCAGGATCGTTTTTCCTAAGTGGTCGCGCCTACTGTGTGGAGTGTATCTCAGGAAATATCGGCCGAGCATGCGTAAACTAGCGCATAAGGAACAGGCAGAAGTGCCTGGCTTCATAGGTAAGATGTATTACTGACACAATACGTTTAGGTGACGGCTCTACCGCAAATGTCGCCCTGTTATTTGAGTGGATCCCCGCTTGGCCAAAGTCTGGGAGGAGATTATTGCTTGATAGAATTAGCCAAACAGGAAACCAGATGTGAAGGCGCTTAACAGGATTGCCTGCGGTAAGGCACGGCAGCCACCGAACGAGGCAACCGATCCGAATTTGCCATTCTACTGCAGTATCGCTATTCGTTTCACAAGCTGTACGCGCACGTCCCTACCCGCCAAACGGCGCAATCATCCTGAGCTATATGGCTCTATTTTTCATCTTCTGATCTTCTTAACATTAGCCAGCCCCAAGAATACTTCAGAAAATACCTAATTACTTGGTAGGATATCGAAAGTGTTTTGTGCAGTAAGCAGGCGACTGCCGCTTATTGAATTGGAATGGACAGGATTTGAATCGATGGAGAAGAGGTTCTACATTCGTATGCTTCTTCCCTTGCTGGCGATAGTTTTAACAGCATGTGCTACTGTAACGTCAACACCCACTCCAGAGCCGACAGCGACATCGACACCGGATCCAGTTACACGGGGAAGACAGGTCTTCGCGAGCATCTGTGCCCAATGCCACGGGGAAAACGCTGAGGGATATGCCAATGAGCTAAACGCTCCCGCTCTAGACTCAACTGAGCACGCCTTTCACCACCCGGACCAGCAAATACATGATTGGATAGTCAACGGAAAACTGGGTGTAGGGCGGCAAATGTCCCCACTGGGCGATCAGTTGACCGATGGAGAAGTTCACGCTGTTATCGATTACCTCCACACGATCTGGACAAAAGAACAATTAGCATCTCAACAAGATGTTTCCTCTCGCTATCCGACAACACCGGAGCCAACCTGGACTCCCCAATCATAGCGATGAGAGTCCGTGAACCAATCCTTAATCCACCCGTATCCAGATCGACTGACCATCGTTATTCATTCAACGTGGGATACGTACATGCCTTATAGGGAAGTCGAGCTCGTGGAACGGGCACAAAACGGCGATCGGGCAGCCTTTTCTGATCTTTATGAACGGTATCAGCAGACCGTGCACACGTTTATCTACTATCGAGTCAGCGATCAGAGCACAGCCGAAGAGTTAACTGCCAAGGTGTTTGTTCGCATGGTAGAAAAAATTGAACAGTATCGCCATCGTGGTAAGCCGTTTTTAGCATGGCTTTACACTATCGCTAGAAATTTACTGACTGATTACTACCGCCAGGGCGGGATGATCACGCTATTGCCACTCGATGAGAAACTGTCTGCGAATATTAACAATCCGGTCGCAGTTACCGAGAAAAAACTCTTGGCAGATTGTCTGCGCTTGGCGCTTCAACATCTTACAGCTGAACAACAAGATGTGATCATTGGAAAGTTTATCGAGAACCGGTCTAACGCGGACATCGCTGACCTAATGGGTAAAAATGTGGGTTCGATCAAATCGCTGCAACACCGGGCGCTGGCTGCATTGCGACGAGCGATTGCCAAAGAAGGCTGTTATGAACCGTAAAATAGACATTATTTTGGATGAGTGCTTGGCTTCTCTCCAGGCCGGTGATAGCCTGGAAAGCTGCCTGAACCGCTATCCGGAACATGCGGAGGAGCTCAAGCCCTTGCTGGAGATGGCTCAAACAGTACAGTCAATTCCCATACCTCAGGCCCGTCCTGAAGCTGTCCAAGCCGGACGGCAGCAAATGCTCAGCGTCGTCACGGCGAAAGGCGGATCTCAACCCGTATCCAAATCCCTCTTTGCCCGTTATGCAGAACAGATTATCGTTCGAATTACAGGTAAGGAGAACCCAGACATGATACTAATGACTCGTTTTGCTGCTGCTATGCTTATAGCGATTCTGGCCTTTGGCGGTTGGGGAGTGACCTCAGCATCCGCAGACGCCATTCCCGGTGATTTACTTTACCCAGTCAAGACGACGATGGAGAATGCACGGCTGTTGCTAACAACAGATCCGTCTGCGCGCGAAGAGTTGCAGCAGGAAATACAAGAGAGACGTCGGTTGGAAATCCAGGAAGCCATCCAAGCCGGACGGGAGACAGACGTCCGCTTTCAGGGCGAACTACTGGCTTTCGATGAAAACAGTTGGGTTGTCGGCGGATTAAGGGTGATGGTCGATAACAATACGGTGATCACAGGCCAACCAGTGATCGGGGCCCTCGTCAATGTGAACGCCTCAATTACTCCTGATGGCAACCTTCTGGCCCAGATGTTGACGGTTGAAGGATTAACGCCGCCATACCCTGGCCCTGGTGCCACCTCATTGCCCATGCCGACTCATGAGCCGACGCATATGCCAACCCATGAGCCGACACACATGCCTACCCACGAGCCAACCAATATGCCTCCTATGCCAACCCATGAGCCGACGCATATGCCAACCCATGAGCCAACCAATATGCCTACCCCCGAGCCAACCAATATGCCTCCTATGCCAACCCATGAGCCAACGCATATGCCTACCCACGAGCCAACGCATATGCCTACCCACGAGCCAACCAATATACCGCCTATGCCGATCCATGAGCCGACGCATATGCCAACACATGAGCCAACTCATGAGGCAAACCAGATGCCCAAGTCATCGCATTAACCAACGCGTGAATGGACCAGCAGCTATGCTTGGCGTAATGATTGATCTGTAGCTATATGTAACCTTGTTTAGCGCAGAGTGGCCCTGTGTCTTGAATGAGACACAGGGCCATTTGTCGTAGACCCTACCACCTGAGCCAAAACCAGTACATATGATTAGGCCATATGGCGTAATTGGCCATCTTAATAGTCGGTGTAGAATTTACAATGAGTAGAAATGGAATGCTCGTAAACAGCAGAAGGCAATAATGGCTCATAGGATTCTCGTAGTCGATGACGAAGTAACACTAGTTGATACAATCCGGGCTTACCTGGAGAAGGAAGGATATACAGTGCGTACAGCCCTTGACGGTCCAGCGGCCGTGCGTGAGGCGCGAGCTTTTCGACCAGATCTTATTGTGTTAGATATCATGCTACCTGGCCTGGATGGTTTAGAAGTCCTTCGGCAATTACGCCAGGAAGCAAGGGATACGCAGCTCCGGGAAGTGTACGTGATTATGCTGACGGCCAAGGCCGAAGAGACGGATAAGATCGTTGGGCTGACTATGGGGGCGGATGACTACATGACGAAGCCGTTCAGCCCGCGCGAACTAGTAGCCCGGATAAAAGCGGCTTTACGCCGTATCGGGAGTTCCGACGTAGTTAAGACCGACCTGATTTTCAAACGGCTAAGAGTGGATGTAGATGCACACTTGGCCTGGAAAGATGAGCAGCCGTTGGACCTGACCCCCATCGAATTTGATCTTCTCCATGTACTGGTCCGGAACTCTGGACGGGCCTTGAGCAGAGGGCAATTGATTGAGCAGGTGTGGGGTTATGATTATTATGGCGACGACCGGGTCGTAGACGTGCACATAGGCCGCTTGCGAAAGAAGATTGAAGATGACCCTACCCAGCCCGCTTTGATAGCTACCGTTTGGGGAGCAGGTTATCGTTTTGAGGATGAACCGGCATGAAGTTGATGGCCACGATTAGACAACGAATTGGACGGAAACTATTCATTTCCTACCTCATCATTATCCTCGTCGGCGTAATTTCCCTTGCGGTCACGGCTGAATTTTTTGCCCCGTCTGCTTTGGATCGCCACATGGCTAGTATGACTGTAGTGATGGGAGACGATATGGGAGGGATGATGGGTGACCTGACCGAGAACTTCCAAAGAGCTATTAATGAGGTGCTGCTGATTGCAGCATTAGCCGCAACTGTTACCGCTGTCCTCGTTAGTAGCTTTGTCACCCGCCGTATCGTCAGCCCAATTGAGGAAATGACCCGGGCTAGCCAACGCATCGCCGATGGGGGCTATGATGAGCGAGTTCACGTCGTCGGTGAAGACGAGCTGGGTGAACTGGCCGGCTCTTTTAACCAGATGGCCCAAACCTTGGCCCAGACCGAGGAAAGACGCCGGCAACTCATCGGCGATGTAGCCCACGAGCTGAGGACACCGCTCAGCAGTATACGGAGTGTGATGGAAGGATTAATAGATGAGGTGCTGCCTGCCGAACCGACCACATTCCTGAGCGTCCAAAACGAAGTCAGTCGCCTGCAGCGCCTGGTTCACGATTTGGAGGAACTATCTCGAGCCGAAGCGGGTCAGATTCCCTTGGAAATGGAGTGGGTCGATCCCCAGGACTTGATCCGCACGGCTGCGGAGCGTTTGCACCCGCAATATGACGACAAAGGGGTGAAGCTATCCCTAGAATTGGCAGCCGACTTGCCTCAATTGCGGGTAGACCGTGATCGTATGGCTCAAGTTTTATTAAACCTGATGGGGAACGCCCTGCAATACACACCATCCAGCGGCGAGGTGACGGTCAGGGCTCGGCCCGAAGGGTCGGAAGTCGCCATCATTGTCCAAGACACCGGTGAAGGCATTCCGGCTGAGCACCTGTCCCATGTCTTCGAGCGTTTCTATCGGGCCGACAAGTCCCGCTCCCGTGCCGGTGGCGGCAGTGGTATTGGCCTGACCATTAGCAAACACATAATAGAGGCTCATGGCGGCCGGATCACGGCCTCCAGCCCGGGACCCAACCGGGGTAGCACCTTCACTATCACGCTGCCCATTAACCAATAAACCACCATCTGTAATCCGATCGCCGGATACTGCCCCAGTTTGTTACAAAATCGTCATACCTCTGTTAAGTGTCCGTTATACCATTGCGGTATCCTCCCGATAGTAAAACAAACAACATAAACAATTTTGAGGTCTGTAGATAACCTCATAAGGAGTAATCAATCATGATGACAGGATTTGGAATGGGATTCGGCGGCTTTGGGTTTATCTTCATGGCCCTTTTTTGGATAGTGATTATTGGCTTGGGGATCTGGCTGTTAAGCAATCTTTTCCCCAAGAGTAATGCTTCGTCCCAATCCCAAGAATTAGGCAGTGAATCAGCAGTGGAGATTCTGCGCCGGCGCTATGCGCTGGGTGAACTGACCAAAGAAGAGTTTGAATCTATGCGTTACGAGGTGGAACATTAACCAACGGGACAGAAATCCGACTCCCCCATGAAATCGAAATTCTCCCAAATAGAGATGAGACTAAGGAATAAAGTATGAACACACGAACACTATCAATTATTGGCTTGGTGATACTGGGCATAGTACTTTTCCTGGGCGGTATGTTTTTCGGACAGTCCCAGGCTAGCGCAGCCGCCTTTTATCCGGAAAACATGATGTTTGCTAACAACTCGGACGCCCAGGTAGATGGGTACAACATGATGGGCAACTTCGGTATGATGGACGGCGGCTTTGACATGATGGGCAACGGCTTCGGTATGATGGGTGGCGGCATGATGGGCGGCTACGGTTTTGGCGGCCTCGCTGATGTCGACCCCCTATCAATAGAAGACGCGGTAACCGCCCTTGACGAATATCTTGCCGCTCTAGGTAACGATGACTTGACCTTGGGCGAAGTCATGATTTTCGATAACCATGCCTACGCCCAAATCCTAGACAAAAGCAGGGATTCTGGTGTGTTCGAGGTGCTTGTAGACCCCGTATCCCGCAATGTTTTCCCAGAACCCGGTCCAAACATGATGTGGAACACTGAATACAGCCCTATGAGCGGTTTTGGTGACTACAGCATGATGGGCAGCATGATGGGGAATGGCATGATGGGCGGCACTCCATCCGACACCGAAATCAGTGTAACCGGCGAAGAAGCGATTGATATTGCTCAGCAGTACCTGGACACCTACTTGCCCGGCACGACGGCTGATGAAACGGCCGATCCTTTCCCCGGTTACTATACCATCCACGTTCTGCGCGACAGTGAGACAAGCGGCATGCTGAGCGTCAACGCTTACACCGGTCAGGTCTTCCTCCACCATTGGCATGGTGCCTTTGTGGAGATGGCCGGTGAAGTTCACGACTAAGATTCCAACAATGTAGGTGTACAGGATAGAAGTGGGGCCCGGACACAGACGCCGTTCGGGCTCCATTTCAATGGTCACATGACTCACAACTTAAGTTGAACAAGAGAGAAAGAAATGACGAAAGCTATGACTGACAACGCATTTCGTACGCGCGTTGATTTGCCTTTTGAGGCGACTGTTAACGAGGTGACGGCTGCACTCAAGGAAGAAGGCTTTGGCATATTGACCGAGATTGACGTCAAGGCCACATTGAAGAAGAAGTTAGATGCCGACTTCCGCAAATATGTCATCCTGGGTGCCTGCAATCCCTCGCTTGCTTACCAGGCCCTCAACAGCGAATTGGAAATTGGTCTACTATTACCCTGTAATGTCATTGTCTACGAAGATGATGACCAAAAAGGGAGCGCAGTGTCTATTGTTGATCCTATTTCAATGCTGGGCATAGTGATAAATCCCAGTTTGGATATTGTGGCCAACGAGGCCCGCACTCGTATACAGCGCGTGATTGCTGCACTTGACAATTAACCTGGAAACTGCAGAGTAATTTACTCATCACCAGAGACGTTCTGGCAAATGATCCTGCGCTAATTCACGCTATGGGACACATATTCATGTTTATGCCGGCGCTGGCCTTGGCTTTCTTTCTGTTCCTACCGTGGCCGTTTGCCCTGGCAACATATATGCCTATCGCTGTGTTTTCCCTTGCTGTCGCCTATAAAGCTATACAGGCCCAGCACCAATCCCCTGTCATCGGTCAAGAGGCAATGATAGGTGATCGGGCCGTGGTTGTGAGTAACTGCGTGGGGGAAACCGGAGTGCGCTACCGGGGCGAAATCTGGCGCGCCAATTCATCGCACGAGCTGCGTCGCGGTCAGCAGGTAGTAATTGAAGATGTAAACGGACTGACTTTGTGGGTAACGCTCCTAGCAAGTGACAGAACACAGGATGGGAAACCAGCGAATCGTCCGAATAAACCGAAAAATAACACGAACTCCAAATCATAGATACCTTCTCAGCCACCAGCATAGAAATCTAAACTCGCCCCGAATTGTATGGCACTGACTTGTAGTGTGAAGGCTACATACGCCAAATGGCGGGGTTCCCGGTAGGGCAAATAGCGCTCGTCCATCACCGGCGCTGGCGATACAACTGTAGGATACTGGAACTCAAATCCTATCCTCGAGTTTGTTAATTACCTGGAGAATCTATGATTTATAAGAAGCTGACTCTTTCCTTATCATTATCCTTGTTGTTGTTTTTCGTCCTGGTCGCTTGCGGCGGGCAGGAAACCGTCGATACGTCCTCGGTAGTGGCAGATCTGTCGTCCCAGACACAGTCCGTTCCTTTAGAAGGGGGCGGTTCTTACACAGACGTGAGCGCTGATGGTCTGGCATCGATGCTAGAGACCAAAGATTTTCCCTTGATCAATGTTCACATCCCATACGCGGGAGAAATCGATGGAACCGATGAATTCATCCCCTTTGATCAGATCGAAGAAAACGTCGACAAGCTGCCGGCCGACAAAGACACCAAAATCGTGATCTACTGCCGAAGCGGTAGTATGAGTGGCATATCGGCCAGAACTCTGGTGGAGCTAGGCTATACAGATGTGTGGAACCTCGACGGGGGGATGATCGCCTGGGAGGCTTCAGGCCGACCGGTGTTATATAATTGATCATATGGGAAGAAGCGCGGCCGGCCATTCATGCGTTACTCATGCTGCGACAGGATTGGCTACAAGGCATTCCAAGTACCCGGTTGAGCTGTTTCAATTTGCCCTCTCTTTCCTCTTTACTCCTGAAATCCTAGGCAATTGCTGGTTCAAGTTCAGATAATGGGTGTAGCCAAAACGTTGTTCGGTATGGCAATTTGCGTGGTTGGCCTTCACCCGCCCAGCTTCTTCACCCGCAATTACTTGAAACGTTGGGCATATCTAGCTCGATCCTATAGACTAGCATATTGGTGCCGTGCAATTCGGGGTTGTTTGTCGTGCTTAGGTAACTCGATATTTTATTAGCTACGGCACAGAACAGAGGAGATTAATGATGAATAGAAAGATGATAGTTGTTTTAGGGGTTACACTAATGCTGATGCTGGTGGTCTCGGTAGCCTACGCTCAAGGCCACACTTCTGAACAGCTAAGCGATCGGAACTGGACTTGCGTGAACACAGGTCCGCACAATTGGGTGCACTGCTTCCCTCCGTCGGTTGATTTTCCGGATGATCTACTCAACGGTACCCGCTCGACAATACAGGTTAAGGTTTTCGGCGTGCCTGGCGACCCATTCCTGGGGACGGAGCTCCTGGTGCACGAAGACATTTATAACTGGCAGCCCTGCACGCAGGATGGAGGCGAACCATACGAACCTCTTGGCTTCGCTCCCTATTATGCTTGCCATCATTTCGCGACTGAATAAGGATTAGACAGTCTTCCTGAGCCGACAACAACCCAGAAGCGGGCCTAGCGCCCGCTTTTTCTTTTCTCGACAGAGATACCGGCTACCGCGTCCTCAGCCCGATTCCACTCGGTGTTTGCCTAGTCGGTTAGTGGCGAGGTAAGCGACCTTGGCGTAGTATGCTGGTATGTTCAGGAAAGTTCGACATCTTATTTTATGGAACTATGAGGGGCTTATCGGCTCGCTTGCTACTGGATCTTGGTTAGACAGATGTGTGGCCTGGGAGGCTTCAGAGAGGCCGCTTATTAGCTAGTAACCGAGGGACATCTGGCTATTTTGCTAGTCCGTCTTGATCGCTTCGGGCAATAATCAACTTGAAAATATCTCCATTACCCAAGTTTTCCACTCTTTCCAAACTCAACCCACTTTGGTTAACATTCTCCACCGTCCTCCGGTTTATATTGGCTCCTATCATGCGCACCAGCAACGGGTTCAGAGCATCCATCAAGAATCCCACGGTGGGGTTAGCTGCGCGCACATGTTCCAACATGAAGACACGACCACCGGGCTTTACCACGCGTGCCAGCTCTTGCAGACCTAGCGAGGGATCGGGGACAGAGCAGAAGACAAAGGTTTCTACTACTTCGTCGAACATCCCATCAGGAAAGTCAAGTTTCTGTGCATCGCCTAGGCTCAAGTCTACGTCGATATTCAATTGTGCCGCCCGTTTACGTGCCCGGGCTAACATGCCCGGCGTCAGATCTACGGCCGTGATGTCCAGCCCATCGGGGTAGTAAGGCATGTTCTTACCGGTACCTACGCCTATTTCCAGCACCTTTGGCCCGCGCACCATCGACCACAAGCGAGTGCGCCAGGGTTGATATCGTCGCTCGGAAATTACCTCCATGCCATCGTATAAGGGGGCAATACGCTGGTAACGCGCCTGCGTACGGGCTGTTTCTTTTTCATCAATGGTCATATAGGCTCTTTGATGGCTCTTTGTTTGATCTGAGTTAGTCATGTTCGGTCAGGCCATCAGAGACTTAGCCCGACGCATTTTCTGGCCTATCCCATCGGTCATTAAAACAAAGAGTTGAGTATTTGTTCTTAGCAAGGCGGCACGATGGTTGAGGCGCGGCTTCAGTTTACTTCGCCGGCATAAATCTTCATCATCGCCTCCAGCAAACGCAATGCATCCTCTCTCTGGCGTTGGAAGACGTTGCGACCCATTATTGAACCAAATCCGCCGCCATCACGGATTGCCCGTGCCTCTTCCAGGATGGCTAGGTCATCGTTCTTCTTGGCGCCACCAGAGAAAATGACAATACGTTGCCCGTTGAATGTACTCTGTACGACGTGTCGGACGCGTTCCGTCAGGGTTTCCCGCGGGACTTGATACATCTCATAGACTTGTTTAGCCTCTTCCAGTTCGAGATGGGCCGAGGGTAATTTAACTTTGATGACGTGTGCTCCAATCTGTGCTGCAACGTGCGCGGCGTAAGCGGCTACATCCAGAGCAGTTTCGCCCTTGCGGCTTAACCCACTGCCGCGTGGGTATGACCAGACAATAACCACTAGCCCTACCGCCTTGGCTTCGCGGACCAGTTCGCGTAATTGTTCGTACTGCAGCCGCCGATCGACCGTACCTGGGTAGATTGTGTAGCCTATCCCAACGCAACCCAACCGCAGCGCATCTGATACCGATGCAGTTTGCGCCCCTAACGGGTCAACTTCGTCCTGTAAAACATCATGGCTATTCAATTTGAGAATGAGCGGGATCTGTCCGGCAAATTCGACAGCACCGGCTTCTAGAGAACCCAGTGGAGCCGCATAAGCGTTGCAGCCTGAATCAACTGCCAGTTGGAAATGATAATATGGGTCATAACCTGCAGGATTGGCAGCAAAGCTGTGTCCGGGACCGTGCTCAAAGCCTTGGTCTACCGGGTAAATAATCATCTTACCCGTTCCGGCCAAGCGGCCGTGATTAAACATCCGGACCAGGTTGGTGAGAACGCCAGGGCTCTCGCCTTGATACCAGCTTAAGATCTCTTTTACTCTGTCTGACACGGGGAACACCTTACTCCAGAGACTTCTAATATAGGGGCGACTAGCCTTGCAAGTCGCCCTCGTAACAGAGAATATTCGCGATCAAGTGACCGGTTTTCAGGTGTAGGTCTCTAGAAGCTACCAGCAACTTATGTGATCGCTACCGAGTTTTGTTCACCGTAAGGGTTAGGAACATAGCTGTCGGCCTCCGGGTCGTTGAACCAGTCTTGTTCATCAACCAGGTAACGAAACTGGTATTTGCTGTCTGGCTCAAGGTCTAGAGTAAGCTTCCAGGTATTATCTCTCTGCCTTTTCATTGCCTGTGTGGCTTGCCACTCGTTGAAATCCCCCACCAGATGGACGGACTGTCCGGCCACTTCGCCCGGAAGAATAAACGTTACTTTTGTTATATTATTCTTCTTTATCTGTCGTTTCTTTAGCATATCATACCTCCAAGTGGTTACTAGAAATTTACATCAGTATATTTGCTTGTAGTCGGACAAAACAGCGCCAATATACCTATATCCGTGCCCGTAATTCAGCCTAATTCTCTGAGTATGGGAATGAGCAAAATGTAGGACAGGGAATTAGCTATCTATAGGGCAGAATCGCGTTTCCTTTCTACCCGAACATATTGTCCAGTAGCATCATGAGCGTAAAGCCTACAATCACGCCCCAGGTGGCCACGCCTTGATAACCCCGGCGATGGGTCTCTGGAATAATCTCGTCGCTAACCACAAAGAGCATTGCCCCGGCAGCAAAGGCTAGGCTAAAGGGCAGAAAGGGTCGGGCAATTTGAACAGCCGCTACGCCAATCAGTCCTGCAACCGGCTCCACCAGACCCGAAAGCGTAGCGTAGGCCAGCGCCCGCAATCGACCATACCCTTCTCGTACCAAGGGTAAGGCAACGGCCAGTCCTTCTGGCATATTCTGCAATCCGATGGCAATGGCTAGTACTGTGGCGGTTTGAACATCACCACTTCCAAAACCCACACCGACTGCCAATCCTTCTGGAAAGTTATGGAGGGTGATGGCAATGATCAGTAGCCAGATACGGCGCAGTGACGAAGGTGGACCTTCGGCTCCCAACACGAAGTGGGTGTGGGGAATCATCCGGTCGATCACAGCTAGGAACAAGGCTCCGGTAAGGAAGCCAATGATGGCTACGGCAACACCCCCCAACTCAATGGCCGGAACAAGTAAGCTGAAAGCCGCCGCAGCTAACATTACTCCGGCAGCAAAGCCCAACATGCCGTCCAACAGGCGCTCTGAAACATTGCGGGTAAATAAAACCGGCAACGCACCAACGCCCGTAGCCAGGCCAGTACCCAGCGTAGCCAGCAGACCTAATAGGATGACATTGCTGACATCCAGGGCTGGCTTCAAGAGGTTACCTTACTTGTGCCCTTCACAGCCATTATCCGGCCAGAAAGTCGCGCCGCATACCCAAGGCATCATCAGTTATGCGGATTGATTCCAGCCCCTCTGTTACTGTGCCTGACAGAGCACGAATGGCATCAATGTTCTCCGGCGTTACGATCGCTTCGTTATAGACTTGATAGATGT
The DNA here is from genome assembly GCA_049650305.1 of Promineifilaceae bacterium (SeqCode). GTDB lineage: Bacteria > Chloroflexota > Anaerolineae > Promineifilales > Promineifilaceae > UBA11865. The sequence continues at coordinate 3,395 of JBARZW010000476.1, read as the reverse complement.
AATACAATTCATCTCCCTGCACCGTAAGCACATCTTCCCACAGGGCCACTTCCCACATATCGCCGCGTGGCCGGCCCAGATCCTTCATCAGTTCAATGGTGCTGTTGAGGGCCACGATGCCATCCTGTATACGAATGAAGGTGATACGCGGCGCAGCCCGGAAGGCGTCTAATACTTCTTCGCGGCTGGCCTCTCGCGTCATTTCCACCACCCAGTAATGGTTGTGGGTTTGTGTGTGAGATGCCTTGGCTGCAATGGTGACAATGTCGAGGTCTGGCACCACCGTTTGCGCGTCCGGCCCCTGATGGCTAGGAATGTGGGGCTCCGGAACAACGGTATTCATGATGCCGCTATGATCCGACTCCCAAGGGTCGGTGGCACGGCGAACCAGCACTCCCCGTGCCTTTTTTAACAAGCCAGCATTGTGCAGCGCTAGTAGGGTGCGTACGGTGCCGGTAGTGTTGCAGGAGACGATGCGAGTCGCGTCCCGTCCCAGGGCTGTTTCGTAATTAGCCTGGGCCACAAAGGAGTGACCGGTCAGACTGTGTTTTTCGCCACCTTGGTAGAGTGCCTTGACACCGGCGGCCCGGTAGCGTTCCAGGTTCTTGGCACCAATGCCTTTCGGCGTGCAATCTACAACCACATCAGACTGAGCCAGAAGGTCGTCCAAGTCTCCCACCACCGGGATACCGGCTGCTTTCATCTCGGCTATCTTTTCTGGTATTGAGGCATAGATGGACAGGCCCAGCACCACAGCCGCTTTTACACGGTAGTCGCTGACGATATCCCCTACCCCGACCAATTTCATATCAGGTTGCAGTCTGATGGCATCGGCCACTCGTTTGCCGATGACACCATAGCCATTCACGGCCACACGCACTTTCTCGTCTGTCATATTTTTCCTAAGGGTAGTTGTTAGAGCTAGGCGGGGCGGCGTTCGTGTAGAACAGCTGCCCCGCCCAGAGCTTTCTTATTCCGCGAGATCCCGAACGAACAACAGAATTTGTCCAGGCGGTTGTTGTAAAAGGTCACCCTGATGCATCTGCTGGTGCAGGACCATCATGTCGGCCATATCCAACTGTGGCATCAGCTCCAATATCTGCAGGAAAATGCCCGGCGGCAGCCGCTCTGCCAAGGAAAGATTTGCCATGGTCTGCATGTCATCCATCATCATGTGTTGCTGTTCGTGCGACATGCCAGACTGCTGCATACGCGCCATCATAGCCATAAGCAGAGGTTGGGCCTGGGCTTCAATTCCAGGCGGTAGATCCAGCGATGGCATGACATCGGCCGAGGCGGCACCCACTGAAATCCCGGCCAATATCAGGACCGTCGCAAGTAAGATTGAAGTTCTGCGAATCATAAAATTCTCCTTGTGTTCTTAATTGTTGTTAGCTTGTTGATGGGTTGTTCTGAAGTAGCTACAGCTTCTACCTCAGTGCGCAACAACCAATTCTTTTACATGCATGTTCCCGGCAGTATATGCTCAAAATGGAAAAGTAAACGCGTCAGTTTGCCTGATTTAGCATAGGCAAAACGGCGCATGTTGTGTCGAGTCAACAGTCCGTCATTACCCCAATAAGAAGTAGTGATTTGGGGCAGGTGATCCTCGGTAGATCAAGGATATGGCGCTGTGAGTAAGCTCCTTCCAGAAAAAACACGCTGATTACAGCAAATCTGGCGAACTTTCGAGCCAGGACACGCCTAGGAAGCGGCTTATTAACTCCTCTGTGGGTGTTGAGGAAGTTCTTCGGTTATCACCGGACATATGGGCGATAGCTAAGTATCAACTATAGCAAAGAGAGGCTTCAGGATTGTGAGCTCGGCGATCAGAGGGATGGGGCTCGATGACGTAGTGCAAGTCAGCCGCGATCTGTCAATTGAAGCACTCAGTCTTGATAGACCAACCCTAGAACCTCGGCGAGGACGCCTTTAACGGGTCAAGAACGCCATTCCTTCCTCAGACGCGAGCAGCGTTAGCTAGAACAGGCGGAAGAAGTTCATTGACCGGGGCTGACCCGGCGTTTTCTTAAAGAAGATAGCCGAATAGACATACTTATACGCGCATATCCCTCCCTACATCCTGCGAAGCATCCGGCATCGAGCTCCGCCAGCGGGGGATAAATGATGGTACCTGTTCCTTGTAGACCTGATATGTTTCACCAAACTGTGCTGTTGCCTCCCGCTCTTCACGTCGCGCCAGGCGCACATAACTCCAGAAGAGGACCGGCGCCATCGCCAGCGAGATAATCGTCGGCCACTGAATCAGCAGACCAATTATAACCATAAACAGACCCACATATTGCGGGTGGCGCACGCGGCTGTAAACACCCTCAATTACTAACGCCCCTTGTGCCTTGTGGATGAGCCGCCAGCCCCGTCCTATCACAAGAACACCACCCCAAATGAGGGCAGTGCTTACCGCCATAACAAGCGCCCAAACGGCCGTTGAGCCGCCAGCCAAGGTTACAAGCAGGTGTCCGTTCTGGTGGGTGAAAGGGTTCAGCACGGGATAGCTGCGACCTAACAGGGCGGTAAGGATGTATATGGTCAGCGGAATGCCGTACATCTCGGTGAAGAGAGCGACAATCCAGGCAGCAAATAACCCCATAGAGCGCCATTCTCGCCGCCGGGTAGGCAGCATATAACTGCCCACAAAGAAGAAAATCAGGCCGACGCTGATGATGGCCGCCGGCCACATGCCATAGTCAAAACCATTCGTCCGATGCATGAATTTATACCCCAAGGTGACTGGTCCTTCTGAAAAGCCAGTCACCTGAAGAAATTAGTCTTGATGATCAAACCCTATCAAATTAAGAGGCGATGGAAAACGCTTCGTTGGCCGGCATCGTCTGCAATAGGTGGGCCTCATAGTGGTGACGGCCGTCATTACCTGCCCCGGCAACAGCCTTTACCAAGCTGGCATGGGTAGTCTCTTCTGGAACAAAGGCAACGGCCGCGATGCCCATTTCCAAGATAACATTTACCAGCAGAACGCCGTCCAGGCCTAACAGGCCATTTCGCACCCGCATAGCACACCGGGGACAACCCATGCCCGAGACGGTCAATATGGCGGCTTGTGCCGTAGATAGTGCAGCCTGATCTAGTGGTTTTTCTAGTGGTTCAACGTGACAGTTATTGTTGTTCATTGTAGGTTCTTCTCTTAGGTTTCTATCCAATCCAAAAAAATGAGTCTGCTACTCATCTCGAATGCCAATCTCACCGATCGGGTGACTGGCACAATATAGTGCCAGTCACCACTGGTACATTCATCAATCTAGTATGTAACGATAGTCACCTCCTCTGATATCTCATCCCAGTATGTAGCGGAGCCAGGGATTTCGTTGAACAATGTTACTTCGCTCAATGATGGCGTCGACACCCAGAATCCGTCC
>JBARZW010000475.1:0-6800 GCA_049650305.1 Promineifilaceae bacterium (SeqCode) | reverse complement strand
CACACTGGTATCGAGAATTTATTGATTGTCTCCTTAGCTTAGATATTGTAAGAGGCCTACTTAAGTATCACTGGAAGCCATGTTTTGTTGTCAAAGCCCGAATCATGCTGCAAAGGATGTAAGAAGCCAGCCGAAACTCTGTAGTTTGAGCTGTCCACAACATCGGTTGCCGGCTGACCGATGACAGAGGTGACCGTATAATTGGCAGACTCAGCTGAGCCCCCGCCAGTCACAACAAAGCGTTGCACAATATAATTAGTTGACGACTGCGCTACCACTATCCCAACAGAAATCAACAATAGCACAAGAACGAGGAGCACGAGTTTGCGTTGCATCATCGTTGACCTCCTAATCTATGTCGATAAACATTGGCACCGTGCCATTGTCATCGTTGATTGGGCCAGCAATTTTGCCAACTACAATCCCATCAGCCTCACTGATTGACAGCCCCATCTGGGCACTCACCGAAAGTGCAATTTTGTCGCCAATCTCCCCTTCTGCGACAAGCGCCAAGCTTGTCATATTAACTGCTGGCGCCAATCCGTCGGTTATGATTACGAGATAGCTATCAGGGGCAATCACACCGGCAGCCGGCGTGAAGTCGATGTACTCGCTGCCGTCTTCGAGGAGAATGGTTTCCATCAATACTGCTTCCTTGGCCACGCCTATGACAGCGTTGCGGTTATTAGCATCGATTTTAGCCACTGCCAGCATCGGCTGATCATTTTCTGATGATTGCATTATGCCCACCATGGCTACTAAATCACCCGGCTCGATGGCTGTCTCACCCAGATTGATGACCAAAGATTGGACACTTGCCGAACGATCTACAATGCCATTCGTACTAATCCCAGCATTACCCCCAAAATAAGCGTCGAACCAACCGCTGCTGCCCTGTACATACATGCCACGATAGTTGCTGCTGAAGATGCGCGCCCCATAGCCCTGTTCACCCGATGAGTCAGTTCCCTGTGCATAAAGACCCTTGCCGCCTTCAAAGTAGCCGCCCTCATTGTAAAAACTGAAGCTGTTGGAAGTATCGCCACGGCCGTAGACACCCACTCCCTGATTGCTTTGACCATAGACGCCCGGGGCAAGGATATTGGGATGGGTGCGATTTGCACCGCTGTAGCCATAGACACCGATGCCGTTGGTGCTGTAGAAATAGCCCGCGTAGCCCCGATTGGCACTGCTGCCGCCATCAAAGCCATAGACAGCATAGCCGTCTTCAGTTTGGCCATAAATAGCGCGACCATTTTCGGCAAGTCCATAGATGGCATTGCCCGTTGTCGATTGGCCTGAAATTGCACCACGATTAAAGCCAAATGTATTGTTGTTCATCTGTACATCGAGCAAGTAATTGTTGGATATGGCATTGGCTGTGCCTTTTACAATGGCGCCAGGGCGCAATGTGTGCGCCATCGGAGCGGGCAAAATCTCCTGACGTGGTGTGAGCAACTCGCCATTGATCGTCTGCGCCACCCACAGCTCTTCGCCATTGAAGATGTCAGTTGCGATACCTAGCCGTGTTTCAAAAAGGCCGTCATTCACGATGATATTGGTGCTGCCACTATCCCAGAGCAACGCACCGCCTGATTGGGCATTGTAGATCTGGAAGCGCATGGTGAATGCGCCATCGAGCGGCACTTCGTTCTCATCGGTGAGGTACCCTTGAAAGGTGATGGCGTCGCCAATGGTTGCCTCTGGCGCAAGGATAGATTCGGCCGAATCAGCACCTACAAACTTAGGCCAATACGCGCCTAATCCACCGAGCAGCAACAATGCAGCGGCAGCTATGAAGATTTGGGGATGTAGATTATTCGGTTTCATGATTTCTCCTTTGACAGTATAAGGGTTTTCACGATCAGGGGGGTTACTTATCTTCTAATTGTAACTGCAATGTCAAGGCAGGCGCGTAAGCAGGATCACGAATCAAGCTGTGCTCCACTGCCTGGCGAGATGCCTTGAAGTTACCTTGTTGGAAGTAGACAGTGGCAAGACCGAAGGCAAAATCGGCTGAATCAGGCTGCCACAGCACTGCCTGCTCAAACGCGCTCTGTGCCGCTGCAAGGTTGCCAGCCTGTAATTGCGCCCAGCCCAGTATCCCAAATGCAATGCCATCTGTCGCATCGAGATCAACCGCCCGTTGTGCTTGTGTCTGTGCCGCTACCCAATCACCTGAACGCAGGGCAAAATCGGCGTATTGTTGATACGTTAGCGCAATGGTCGGTGCAAGGGCAATTGCCTGTTCATAAGCCCCATAAACCATCTCGATTTTCTCGGGTGTTTCAATCGCCTCACGAGCATAGATGGCGGCAAGCTGGGCAAACAAGACGGGATCTGTAGGGCGCAGCGCAATTGCCTCACGCATCGCCCGTTCAGCCTGCTCCAAGCTGCCCAATTGAGCAGCGGTCAGCGCCACGGCAACATGATAGGCGGCGCGTTGCGGCTGTTGTGCAACGGCCGTTTCATATTCAACCATCGCTGCCGAAGGATTTCCTTGACTCAATGCCCGTGTGCCACGCCAACTATGTACATCGGCCAGCAGTGGGCGCACGTTGCTCTGCCAAACGGCCCAGCCTAACACAAAGATGCTTGTGGCGATCACACCATTCCGTACCAAACGCGGCAGGGATAATTGTAAAACTTGTGTTTTACCTTTGGTCGTTGCCGCTGTCACAATTCCCAATAGCAACCAAATCAAGAGTGCTGTTGCGGCGACATCAAACAAGAACAGATTACCAACGAGTTGGGCGCAGATACTAGCCATGCAGGCCACCAACCAATAGTGCTCAAGGGGTGGGTCACCTGACAGCGGGGCGGCGGCACCTTGCGGGGTTGTCAATTGCCGCCAACCCTGCAGTAAAATGAGCCCGACAAGCGCGATAAAGATAACAGTCGCTACAACGCCATAATTAAGTGACCAATCGAGTAGCCAATTGTGAGCCCGGTCAACAACGACACCGCGCCCCTGATAGTATACAAGCTGCGGCGGATATACTGACGGGAAATGCATCTCTAGCGTATCAGCCCCGTAGCCCAGCCATAAGCGAGACCGTAGCAGACGGAGAGACGCTTGCCAGATCGTCCAGCGGGCCGCAATTGAACCGGCATTTTCAACACCGCGCTGCAAGATCATCAGCAATGCCCCACTAAGGGCAACAAGCCCACCCAGCGCACTCAGCCAGCGAACACGTCGTGACCAGCAGGTTGCAATACTCAACCATAAAAGTACGCCGATGCTGGCGATTGAGGCAATCCAAGCTGCCCGCGCTTGGGTCAGGGCAATGACTATGAGTTCAAGCGCGGCTAATGCCCCATAACCGATGCGTGGCCAATTGTTTGTGGCCGAATGGGCAGCGGTAAGTGTAAGCGGCAGTAGCAGAGCAAGGTATGCACCTGTAAAGTTGGCCCGGCCTAGCGTCGTCGTCATGAGGCTACGGGCATCGGTATGAACAGGGAGCGGTCGCCAACCAGCCGCTTGTGCGAGACCAAGCAGGCAAATTGGCACGGCCGTTAAGATGACAATGTGTAGCAGCAGCCGGCTGCTTTGTGTGTTGATTTGCGTGGCGACGCACAAAAAGAGCAACAAATAGCTCACCTGCGTCAGAAGACCGTTGGCGCGGTCAAGTGTGCCAAAGACGGCAATATAATGATTGGTGCTAAGTAAAGTTGAGAGTGTAAGAATGAGAAAAAGGAGTATGACGAGGTTGCGGATGGGTGAAGGGAGCGGTTTTGACCGAAAACCGCCCAACCATCCACCGAGCCACAACACAGCTAACACCCAGACCAACGTCCGCAAAAGCCACACCTTCGACGGCTCGAATTGCTGCTCAACCCATAAATTCACGAATAAAGGTGTCAACAGCGCTATCAACAGCCAGATAGCCTCTTGCCATTTTCGCAACATTTGATCAGTTGTCGCACGATGCTGCATGTTCAATCTCTATAAACAATCCGCTTCACTCAAGCAGGTTTGCAATGAAACTGTGTCTCCACCGTGGAGATTCCGCCTTGGGTAAGAAAGACGTGATCAATGTTGTAATCGTCCCAACCAATATCGTAAAAGACTCTACAACCTGACTCTCGGAGAACTTCTCGGTAGTGTCCGACTACCTTTTCTCCATCATGGCCGAGTTTCAGGTGCTGATTATAGTTTCTCAGTTTCGCCACACGATATAAGCGGAATGCGATAGCCTCCATTGCAACTAAAGTGATGACAATAGGAATTGGTCGAGTATCCAACGCATATCAGAGCCATTCTAGCCCCACAAGAATAATTGCGCGCTGACATAGAGATACGGTGTCGAATTCTCATCTGAAGAACGTTCGATCTTTTCGTCAAGCGACTGACCGGGGTTTTGGAGGGGGTTGGCTCTCATGGGAGAACGCTTTGTACCATCTGATTTCTTTGTCGTTCGATCTTCCCTAATAGAAAGAGCCATTGAATTAATCCGTTGCCTTACTTACCTCGTATGCTTTTAGAAAATCTCGCGCATAGGATAGTATGGTCTCGCATATTCTACACAGTGCATATTCAGAAATGGGGAGGTTGTTTATATTCAACCTATTCCCGTGCAAAGCTGTATGCAGCCCTTCATCTAGTTCCCAATCTTCATGAGATGCCCCCTTCTGCTGAGCCCACATAGCAATGAATTGAGCATTAGTGATCTCTGCTAACTCTCCGGACGGAATGCGAACTGCGCAAGCCAGTTCGTTTATGTAGTCGCTCAACGTCATTTCAACAAAGCCCGCTGGAGTATCGAATTCCGCAGTTATATGGAGATCCAATTCGTCCATAAGTCCTAAAAGAAGAGGCTTATTAGATCGACTACTGTACACAAGTACACGAAGTTTCCCCGCAATTTCTCCAAAATATTTAGCATCCCCGAGTTGACAAGCTCTATAATGGTATTCGGCTAGCAGATCACAATGGCTCCTGAGTCGATCAACAAGGTCATCCGTTGTGCGTTTGATCCTTTTTCTTGTCATTCGAATTCGCGAATGGCCTTTGAAATTGAATTTCAGAACACTCTATCTTCTTCCCAAACAGGTAGAATAACACTAAAGCATCTAGCTATTGTAATGTGTTTTGCTGATAAATTCGTCAAGTGATCTATTATACACAACCGGTTCACTGGCGAATTGTATTCAGTTGTTGGCATAGAGTAGCCTGAGACCTAACGGTTTCTTCTTCCCCACCTCCGAGTGTTGGCTTAGCTGCCTTCATCCGCTGTGACTCTCACAAGTTATCAACACCGTGTTTAGACAGTATCATAATCTGTCCTGTTCACTCAATCGTATTTCGCTACTGTCACGCATGGACAGCCACTGAGAGATCGTCCACGGCCAACCTCCCCTTCCTCACTCTCAATCGTTGCACGTACATGTTAAGTGGCTTAGATTTGCCACAACCTTGCTGGCGGCCTCGGTGCCGGTGTGGTAAACACCTACTTATGACTACACCATTGACCGACTCCGAATTAGACCATCTGCTTAACTTCATCGGCTACGGCACCCTGGACGGCGACGTCTGGTTCATCGGCATGGAGGAGGCTGGCGGCGGTGAAGACAACATCCGAACCCGCCTGAAGTTCAGAACGGTTGAGGACAACGCCATGGCGCACAAGATGCTGGGAGTCACCAACTTGCATTGGGGGAAACGGAAGATTCAGAGAACGTGGCGGGGTATGTGCTATATCATGCTGCTCTTGGACGGAGAGGAGGCGACGAGGGATAGCATCCGCAGCTACCAGGCAGAGAAATTGGGACGATACGGTGGCAACACACTCCTGACGGAATTGATGCCGATCCCGAAGCCTAAGGTTAAACGCTGGGACTACGAGGAGTTGATTCCCCAGTTTGGTTCGAGAGAAGAATACCACGAGACTATCATGCCCAGGCGAGTCGAATATTCGAGAGGATTGATTGAGGAACATCAGCCCAAGGTAGTGATTTGCTGTGGAAAGGCGTTCTGGGGTGACTACCAAGATTTGTTTGAAGGCCACAGGTTTACTGAGGACGGACAATTCCGGACAGCGGTTACCGGAAATACCCTGGCAATTCTCACCCCACACTTCACTGCCCGGAGTATGAACGGTAGGTTTGATGACGTCGTATCCATAATATCGGCACAGTATCATCGACAAGGGATGGATTTCAATGAACGAGAATGAGTGGGTTTCACTGATAGTCGAACGCCTTCGACCACATCTAATCGAAGATGTGTCAGGGCTCAACGTCTCCCAGGGCCATAGGCTTCCCTATGCCGAGGAGATTACCAGATATCACGGTGACGACGCCCTTGATCACCACACCATGAGTTACCAAACCGATATCCTGATAACCGAATCGATTGAGGGTTCTGGCTGGATTCCCCGCCTGATAATCGAAGCAAAGGTTGAGAGTGTAACGACCCACGACGCTATCACTTACAGTCAGAAGGCAGCCGCCCACAAGTCTATTCACCCCTATTTGCGTTATGGCATAATCCTTGGGAAGAGGCAGCATTATCCCCTTCCGGGTCGCCTATTCCGCCACGGAGCACATTTCGACTTCATGTTGTCGTTCGTAGATTACGAACCTACCGAGGTGGAGTTGATTCGGCTACGTGACATTGTACAGAAGGAGATCGATGCCAGCCGGACCCTGGAAGAGATGATATTCAAAAGCCGTAGTCCTGACCGTGCGCGATACACGTTCCTATACCGCCCGCTGCGGTTGGAGGCGTAGGAAACCAAAGGAGTCATCATGTCCAACAGTCCATTCGAAGTAGGCGACAGATATCGAAACGAACACGG
>JBARZW010000474.1:0-11139 GCA_049650305.1 Promineifilaceae bacterium (SeqCode) | reverse complement strand
CGTTGGCCGCGTCTCTGAGCTACCGCAGCGGGAGCATCTGGGCTGCCAGCCAGCTTGTTTCTTCCTGATGGATGCAAAAGCCTCAAAATCGGCTCCGCATTCTTTGCAGACGTAGGTATATGTAGGCATATCAACCACCTCCATCACGCTTATCGCACTACCTAAACATGGTCATTTCCAAGTCCGTCGTCATCCAAAAAAATTGACGGTCGGCCAGGCGTTTGTTCGCGTCATTGCGGATGATCAAGTAACGATTTCGATAGCAGGTTCAAGGATGATCTCCGACTTTACTGAGTTAGCTACCAGGCTGTATTTCTGGGCCGATTTCAGAGCCCGGCGTGTTCTTGCTTCCACTACCTCCGCATCTTGCCCGTTCGCGGCAATCCGGATCACGGGCCAGAAGCATAAATGTGTGAAGATCTCCGTCCTATCCAGCTCGATCAATTTGGTCCCCTCAGCACGGCATTCATAAGAAAGTAGGTTCAACTTGAACCTCTTAGTGGCCCAAATAAACATCATCATGATGCAGGTATTGGCGGCGGCCACAAAGGCATCTTCGGGGGTGAACACGCCGGGATGGCCTTCGGCATCGGGGGGTGCCGAAAAGTCCATTTCCGGGCCGTTGCCCATGATGATGTGGCCCCAATGTTCTCCTTTCCAGGTGACGGTAGTGTGGTATATTGCGGTTCGGCTCATTGCACTGGCTCCTTCTCTTCCCAGAGAGTCCGGTATTCGCGTAAAATGGCTTCAGTGTAGTCGTCTTCTTCGGTCGCCGGTATCGGATTGTAGATCTTGATCGTTTCCAGCATTTCGCCGGCGACACCTTTATTGGGCGCTTTTCCTGCCGTTTGAAATTGCTCAAAAATGAGTGGTAGCCCTACCAAGGTCACAGATTGACCATTGATGGCGATACTTTGGATGGGGATGCCGGAACCACAAGCACAGGTTGCCGTTTTTGAGCTTTCCTCAGCTTCTTCCGCTTTCTCATCCTCAATAAAATCGCCTTGCCGCCGGCTCCAACGTTTATCGAGCAGCTCATCAACCATGAAGGCCATCCGCTCGGCCGTGATTCCCACAGCCCGTTGACCGGCTTCATTCAAGCGGCGCAGGCCCTCGATGGGACCAATGCCCTCGGTCGCAACGATGTCGCTGACCACGACACTGGCGGCCGGTTTACCCGAATACATTTCCGTGGCCCGCGCTGCGCAGCGCAGCTCACAGCCGTCCACAGCGATGGTGGGATAAAATCGGGCAAAAGCGCGGTCACCCTCGCCACCAGCTAAAAACAGGGGCAGACAAATGGTGACCGTATCAGACGGCCTTAGCTGTTCCAATACCTGGAGCGCTGCCATTCGCGTCACAGTTCCTTCGGGTAATTCTTCGCCAGAACAGGCGACGATACCCACTTTTTTCTGAGGTAGTTTAGGCATCTTGACCTCCTTCTTCTATTCCATCTCTTTCGATGATATCCACGGCCTCGGCCACTTCCGCCGCTATGGAGTGAGCCAACTGTTGCCCGCCTTCGTTCAGCTCGGCTATGCCCCGGGGCTTGAACTTGCGGTAACGACGGTAGACGTCCAACACCGCATACTCTTGGGCAACGACCCCGCCGCTCTCTTCAACCATCTTGGTGGCGCAGGCAAGTTTGCAACCATCGATGGTGATGGCCGGGTTTTTGGCCACGGCCGCCCGAGCCTTATCATCGCCTAATACAAGCAGCGACAAGGCCACTAACTCGGTTTTCTCTTTTCTCAGATCCTCTGTAACTTCGTATGCGGCTTCCCGGCTGACTGTGCCGTATGTTTTGCCAATACCGCTACAGGGAATGATCATGATTTTTTGTTCACTTGGTCTTTTATTGTTGGTACTCATCCTTTCTTGAGCTCCTCTTCAGCTTCTATCTTAATATGGGCCAGATAGGCCTCTGGATCGAATAGTTTGACCCGATCAGCCTCCCAATTGTCAGCCTCGATCACGGCCAACCAACCAGCGCCATACGGATCTAGATTGATGGCTTCCGGCTCCATTTCCATGGCCGGATTCACCTCGACGACGGTGCCGGTTACGGGCGAAGGTACATCAATATCCACCTTGATGGTTTCGATGCTGGCTACCCCTTCGCCAAAGGCGATCGGCGTGTCTTCTGGCGGCATCTCCGCAAAAGCCACGTCGCCATTACGCTGCTGAAAAAAGTCTGATAGACCGAGGGTCACTCGATCTCCTTTTGATTTGGCCCAGACCCCTTCCGGATTGTAAAGGCGGTCGGCAGCTACTTTGAAGGTGAATTTGTCTAGCGTGAATTCCAGATACTCGGTCATAGTTCGTTCCCTCCTATGGGTCACAAAGCGATTTTTCCTTCGCTATCTGATATGAATATTGTTGATACTGTCGTAGCTGGAATATTGGGTCTCATCTCAGTCAGCGATCGACCAACTTCCTGACGGCAAGACGGACAAAGGTTCAATAGGGAAAAATAAGCAAGCTCGATAAGTTGATCGAGATCCTCATCTGCCGAATCCCCCCATGTCGCCTGGACCGCGGTAAGCTTCTCATCAAGACAGGGAGCCATTATGGCGGCCGTTCCCTGTCTGCTAGCCCAGCGTGCTTTTTCCAGTAATTTCAGTACTTCAATGCACTGGTCGCCATCTTGTTTGAACAGTCCTTGGGCAGCAGACACATGCTCGGCCATAATTTGTAAGACGTCTCGAACAAGGTTGCGCTGGGTTTTCTCGCTCATCACATGCTCGCGCCAGTCACGGGATTCAAACATATTCGACGCAAAGTCGTTCTCTTCTTAAGACAGCACCAAAGTGACATAGTCCAGGCCTAATTTTTGATTGAACTCAGCACCCAGATGCTGCAGATAACCCTTGGCCACTGCCAGCTTCTTATTGCGGTCCTGCATCAGAGAGTGTTCTCGCACCTGTTCTTGCAGTTCATAAAAGGTATCCAGTTCGTCTTGAGGTAATGGCTCGCCTGCTCTCTGCCGGGCGGCCAGACTCTCGAACATGGCTTGATAACGCTGGTCCAATTCCCTGGTCTCTCGATCGGCTTGCAACGCCGCATCTGCCTGTAGGTACCATTCCACCGTCTGATTCGTACGGACAGCCTCGCCAAATCTCTGGGCCGCCTGTTTTACGTCATCTGATAGGGTCATTACTTATCCTCCACAACAACTACGTTTGGCGTTGGCGGCAAAGTCGATGCCCGTGACATCGCTAATCATGGCATCGATCTGTTTCAAGATGTCTTTCAGTGCCGACTCGGCAGCGTAATAGTCGGCCACCGATGGGCGAGTATAAAATTGCTCAAGCCGTTCCTGGAAAACCTCTTCATCTTCCGGTAATATGCCCCGCCTTTGCCAGGCTTGAAGATCCCGCAGCATTTGCTGGGCCTCCGAGTCAGAGCGCATCGTTTGGAAGACCTCGACAAGGGACGAGTATTCTGGTTGTTCCTTGATGACGTCGGCCAATTCACTCAGCGCCAGGAACACGGACGCTTCTGGTGCCAGTGGTATTTGTGTCTCTAACTGAATCATGATCTGTACCTCCAGCGTTTATTGAACATGGGTTGCGGTCGAGCGGTGGACGCCTTGAGTGAGAGATTTTCGACTCTCAACAAAGGTCGTCTACTATGTTTTGCTAGCCATTCCCGTCGTCGTATCCTTGAATTACCTTGCTTCAATCAAGTATGCTTCTGAATCTCGCCAGGTTTCCGATACCTGGGCGAAGCCTGCCTGGTACAGTGCTTACTTCACTTCCTTCGGCCATACCCTGTGTTCCGTTGGCGGTTCCGAGTCAGTTTCGCCATCCGGGTGCCAATCGAGAATGGCAACCCGTCCATTGGGGCGGACCACACGCCGTAACTCGGCCGCCAGCCCATCCGACTCCATTTCGTGATAGACGAAAGCTGCCCAGGTCAAATCTACCGAGCAATCTGGCAGGTCTATGGTGGGTAGCTCGTTGCGGATCAGGTGCACCTGTCTTGGCGGGTTTCGCTGAGCCAGGGCATCAAGCAACTCTTGGCTCACATCTAGTGCCCATACCTTACCTGAGGGGCCGACGATCTCGGTCAGCGGCAAGGTCCAGAAGCCTGGGCCACAACCCAAGTCGAGGGCAACCTGGCCAGCCTGCAGGTCCAGTCGCTCCAGGAATTGAGGCGGTTTCCAACGGGCTTTTCGCTCGTCGCTTAATAGCTTCTCGCCCTTTTGTGGATTAAATCGTCGTTCGTGATCGATCATGTCGTTATTCCCTTGATAATAAAATACCCTCTATACTCTTCCGGCCCCGGTAACGAAATTGCAACAAACGACCGTCGACGATCAGGCGGGGCACCGAAATGATGCCCATCTGAACGATTTCCAGCGGGTCATCTACCCGCTCGATAGTCGCCTCAAGGCCCTACTCGACTACCACCGCTTTCACATCGGCTTCCATCTGGTGACAGGCAGAACATCCTATGCCGACGATTTGAATGTGCATCATGGTTGTTCCTCAACGAATTACTAAATTGAAAAGATAACCGGTCAAGATGATGGCAAAGGCAACGATGCCGATGAAAATGACGATCAGGTTGGCTTTGATGACCCGCTTAAGGATGAGTATTTCTGGCAGACTCAAGGCCACAACCGACATCATGAAAGCTAGAACCGTGCCCGGCGCTGCCCCTTTCTCCATCAAAGCATAGACAATGGGTATGACGCCGGCGGCACTGGAGTAAAGGGGGATACCTAAAATGACGGCCGCCGGCACCGACCACCAGGCCTCTTGACCCATGATGTCAGCCAGGAAAGATTCAGGGACGTAGCCGTGAATGGCAGCCCCGATGGCGATACCGATAACAACAAACGGCCACACCTTGCCCACGATCTCGCGCGTGGCTTTGGCTGCATCGCGAAGACGATCGTCCAAACTTGGTTTGTAATCAAGACCCGCCGATTGCTGGCCGACCTGGATCTGCCATACAAAATCTTCGACATATCATTCTGGCCTGAGCCGACCAATGATGACTCCACCGAGAATGGCGATCGTCAAGCCCGTCACAAGGTACAGGCCGGCAATCTGCCAGCCGAAGAGGCCAAAGAGCATGGCCAAGGCGATCTCGTTGACGACCGGGGTAGCGATGAGAAAGGAGAAGGTTACACCTAGAGGTATCCCACTTTCCACGAAACCGATAAAGACGGGGACGGCCGAGCAGGAACAAAATGGCGTCAGCACCCCGAGGCTGGCGGCTATCACATTGCCCACCCCTTCACGCTTGCCTCCTAAAGCGGCCCGGGCCTTCACTGGGCTGAAAAACGAGCGGGCAAAAGTGACCAGGAAGATCATACCCGCGAGCAACATTAAAATCTTAGGTACATCATAAAGAAAGAAGTTGATCGATTCGCCTAGATGTGTCTCTGGCATCAGGTCAATTACCTCAAAAGTGAGCCAATCGGCCAGGTTCTGTAGCTGGCTCCAGACTATCACCCAACAGATGGCTATCAGGAATGTCAGCGCCGGTAATCGCCAGTTTCGCCGGGTTAATGACCAAATGGCCGGGCGTGTTGCCGATGGTTGCTGTGTTGCCATGAATCTACTCATGAATTAACTGTTGCTTTTCTAAGAACAAGTCTGATAACGGGCCGGATCCATTACTCACCTTATGCGGTCGCGCCAGGCGAAATACTTCGTGACAGTCCATCTCCTCGGCGATGGCTTCTGCCGAGCCAGAAAAGGGTGGGTCCTGGCTCCGGTGCTGCATTGCCGCCCGCGCCTTTTTTACCAAATGAGATCCAACGTCGATGAAGACCACCGGCCCGCCAAGTGTTTCGGCTGGTGGAGGCACACCACATCCTTGTTGAGTAGCCTCGGAAGGGGCGATGTAAAAAAGCCGGCTGGCATTGCTCGCTTCTCGCTGCCATCGATCAAAGGCCATTGTGGTCCAGTGACTAACGGCTATGTGATCAGGGTGTCCGGAAATGCCCTCTGGCCCGAAAGTGATGACGACGTCAGGCTGTCGCTGTTGAAAAAGGCTTACAAGGCGAAAAATGGCTAGCCCTTCATCTTCTTCTGGTAGATGACCGTCACTAAGATTAAGAAAAACAAGATCCCCAACCCCTAGCTCTTCGCAAGCTTTACGTAACTCGGCTTCGCGTATGCCCGCTGCTTCTTCAGCAGTTCTGCCGGGTATACCGGCTTCACCTCTCGTGGCCATGATGAGGTCTACCTGTACGCCCTCGGTAGTATATTTGGCCAGGGTGCCGCCAACCGGGAATGATTCGTCGTCCGGATGCGCTAAGACGACCGTTATAACGGGTGCTGACACAATCTGTGTCCATTAGTCTTTGGGTGGATCATCGCAAACCCTTTCTCAGTGATAAGGGCAACCCGGTGACCAGTTCGCCTTCCGGACCGCACACTTCCGTTTGTTCCCTCAACTGCTCTGGGTCTAAGAAGGTCTTCAGCCAGACATACCATTTCTTCAAAGCTTTCCGATCTACCGTGTAGTAAATCCAGCGGGCATCGAATTCATCCCGCCGGTCCCGTACCAGCCCAACTTCACGGAGCGCCCGTAAATGATGGGACAGCAAATTGGGAGCTAGACCTAATTGCTCGTTTAAGCGAGCGTTGCATGAATCCCCTTGAATCAAGGTCGCGAAGATTCGCAGCCGGTTTGGGTCGGCCAGAACTTTCAGAAACTGGCTAACCTCTTCTACTTGCCCTTCATCTGCAAATGAAAACTCGCTCATAGTGACCCCCAATCTGTGCCCTCTCGTGGCTATTCTGCTGGCTTAATATGTCTCAAGCCTGCGTATTCACTAACCAGGTAGTAATTTCTCCCTCAGAGGGAATACGGCCGGCCGAGACCAATTGTTCGTCGATCACCAGCCCTGGCGTGGCCAGCATGTTGTACTGCATGATCTCCGCAAAATCAGTCACTTTTTCAATCTGTGCGGCTAGCCCAAGATTGCTGGCTGCCAATCGGGTAAGGCTTTCCAGTTTTTCGCAATTCGCACAACCGGGCCCCAGCACTTTTATCGATATCATTTGTTTCACTCCGTTTTATTTCTATGGATATTGTTTCAATATTCATTGAAGCATATTCGTGCACAGTATACGCCCGATCGCTCTGGCCGGAATAGTGACAAATGTCATGCCATTGGTATGATATAGATAATGTTTCAATCTCTATTGAATTATATTTTGATATCTACCCTAAGTCACCCATTTCGATATCATATAAATGAAATCGATAAGCGGTTCGAAATGCCAAGGGAGGCAGCGCGAGATGGAAACCTACGTACGCACAATTGTCTTGTACTTGATTGCCGGATTGGCCGAAATTGGCGGTGGGTGGCTGGTGTGGCAGTGGCTGCGAGAGGGGAAAGGGTTGATGTGGGGGCTGATCGGCGGTGTCGTGCTCTTTACTTATGGTGTGATCCCCACCCTCCAGGAGGAACCGGCCTTCGGCCGGGTATATGCGGCGTATGGCGGCATTTTTATCGTGCTATCCATCCTGTGGGGTCGTGTTGTGGATAACTGGCGACCCGATCGTTTTGACTTGCTGGGCGCTGCCATAGCTCTCGTGGGCGTCGCCGTTATTATCTGGGGGCGTCGCTGGTTTTAAGGTGGTATGTGCGTTTGGTGTTCTAAAGGTTGCGAAGTAAAAGCGATTACCATCCGGTTCCCCATGGAGGTTGCCACACTTCCAGCAAAATCATCAATTTGACTTCACTCTCGGTATCTAAGATGTGTAGTTTTTCCCGCAATCTTGCCAATACCGCCTCCCCGGCCGGACAACCAGGGCAGTTCATGATGAGGTCCACTTCAATGCCATTTGCGGTTACACGGACAGCGCGCACCATGCCCAAATTGATGAGCGACATCCCGAACGTGGGGTGAATCACATCCTGCAGTGCAGCATAGACTTCAGTTTCACTGACCATTGGGTGTTACCCCTAAACTCTCCAAGTGTTTGCGGATTGCTGGAATTGAAATCTTGCTGCCACTGCTGAGAACTTCGCCGCCTACCAGGATCAGTGGCAACTGTCCATTGGCAGGCAGTGGCGGGCATTCAGGATCAAATAAGTCATAATACACAACGCGTACGGCAGAACCATAGCGAGCGTATAGTTGGTTGGCCGCCCAAGCGGCTACTTCCCGCCAAGTATCCTTCACCCCCTCGGCACAGGCCACGGGCGAACCAACGATCTGTACGTCAACAGGCGCGTCCATCAACAACACCCCGGCCCGGCATCCGGCCCACAGGCGGGAAGAGAAAGGCTGGCGCCCTCGCTACCCCGAATGAACAACCCGGCAGTGATCATCTGCCGGGTCACGTTGGTGTGACATTCTGGACATTCTGGCTCAAGCCCGGCTTCTTTCTCTTTGAACGAGGCGCGAATATCAAAAACTTCGCCGCATTTCTCGCATATATAACTGTAATAAGGCATCTGTTACTCCTTTGTGGTCTTTGGAATCGATGTCGCTGCTTCGCGAAGTGCTTTTAGGATAGAGCCAATGCTTGCCATGCGACCTTCGCCCCTATCGCCGGTGGCCTGCAGGCCAACTTCTGGAGGAATTATCTGATAGCCTACGTCCTTCAATGTCTCTAAGTTGCGCTTGAGGATCGGGTGCGCCCACATGGTATCATGCATAGCAGGGGCCAATAATACGGGAGCAGTCGTGGCCGCCAGCAACAAAGTCACTGGGTCATCGGCCAAACCTGAAGCTGCCTTGCCGATAAAATCGAATGTTGCCGGGGCCACCAGCACCAGGTCCGCCATCCCTGCCAGGTGAATGTGTTCCAACGGGTTGTGTTCCAGATTCTCGAAGATGTCTGTCTTTGTCGACGTGCCAGTAGCAACCGCTATGGTAAGTTGGGAGACGAAACGAGAAGCTGCTGGGGTCAACACGGCGAATACGGTTGCCAGATAGTTAAAGCGCAGTTGCCCAATCAATTCGGGTAGATAATGAGCTGCTACGCCACCGGTGATGCCGACGACGAGGGTTTTGCCGGCCAGCATGTTAACAACTCGCCGGTCCGACCAGGGAAGCGAAGTCAACGCCGATGAGTTGGCTGATCTCTTGATTGACCTGTGGTAAGTAGGCAATGGCTGCTTGCTGAGTCTCGGTATAGTCTATGATTACGTGGTTGGATTGCACCTGGAGCTGCAACGTGCGCAGGTGATCCAGATCGGCCTGAGTGATATTGCCATTTACCTGGCGCATGCGCAGGTCAGATTGGGCGCTGGAGAGGCACTCGAGCAAACCTCGGGCCTGTGGATCGGTGTCGAGCCGGTCCTTGGCCTGCAGATACGCAGCAATGGGTTCCGCACTCGTTATCACCGTAGCCAATCTCTCAGTTGCGGCGAGGAGGGTTGAGGGAAGGTTTAAATTTGAACTATCCATGGTGTTTTTCCGTTTATTGTCATTCGTGCAGATGAGGTGCTTGTGTCCATCCGGGGTCCCTTAACAGCAACCTGGCCCGCAGGCGGCGGCGAAACTCAAGCCGATACGCTCGGAGAGCAAATCAGCACTGGCCTGGCATAGAGCCATCAGATCCTCTTGCGCCTGAAAGTAGGCAACTACTGTCGACTCAGAAAGGAAAGCCTGCCGAAGGCGCTCGAGCTCAGCCTGATCGTCAGCGCTTACTGCATTGAGCATCAGCATTGCCTCTAGCGACCGTTGTTTGCTCTGATAAGCAGCAATGGCACGCTGGGCGAGTTGGTCGTCGCGCAGGTGACTGGTAGCCTCTTCAAAGGCCTCATACTCGGCTGTTTCGGTCAGTGCCTGCGCGAACGCACGAGTAGCCTCGTGCACCTCGGTCTCGCTAGCAAAGATGTTAGTTTCGGTTTCGATCATCTAGATTCCCTCTCGTGCTATTGAATCGAGTAAAATCTGCATTCTTCTCAATTGAGTGAAAAAGCCAGCGACGGTTCCATAGTGAATGGTCTCGTCGATGCGGGCCAGGGCTCACCTTGAATCCGGGCCGCCGCTTCGGTCACCAGCCTGGCAAAATTAAGAAACTCCTCAGGCTGAAAGCGGACGGTGAAATTGCCATAGTCTAAATGAATGTGACCGGCCGGGCAGCGAGTGATCGCTTCATCCCCATTCACACCACGCGCTAACATTTTCCACTTCGGGGAGGGGGGTAAAGTATTCTTGGATTGACTCATTTGCTTCTTGTTTCCTATCAGATATTTATGCGTATTAGGCGAAACCGGGAAAGTTTTTGAAATTAGATAAGGTGTTAAGTCCCGGTTTCGCTCGAGTAAACTCCAACTTAGTGTGCCAGTTTTCATGGTAAAAATTTCTGGAGTTTACCTATTACTCGTTCAGCAACACGGGCGCTTTGCGTCTCATGCGGACGTTCCTTCTAGTTCGGGGGCAAGCGCGATATGCCCGTTACCATAAACCCGTTCGCCTAAGTCGATCAACATGTCGATCCCGGATATTTCTTGAGGTAGAAGCGGGATTTGCAGCAGGGGCACCGGGAAGCGCCGGGCGATTTCAGCCAGGTATTCTTGTTGCATAGCGTGACGGGCGCGACTGAAGGGGGTTGTGGCTTGGTCGGCCGGGATGATGAAATTTGCCACCACCAGTCCCGGATCAATGCCCACACTGTGCAGTTCTTCACTGGCCCGGTATGCTTCGATGATAGGTGTGGACTCCGGGTACATGACGAAGACAAAAGTGCTCTGCTCGGGATCGCGCATCATATCAATGACTTCACCAAAGCGTTGTTTGGCAATATCGTCGGCGGCAACACTATCTACTGAAGAGAAGACTTTCACATCGAGTTGCTGGCTCCAATCCATGGGCAACTCGAGCAGGCGCAGGGTGTGACCCGTGGGCGCGGTGTCAAAGACAATTGCCTGCCACTCATCCTGAGATGCGTAATCGATGAATTCGTCAAAGGCGGCCATTTCCTCGGTGCAAGGTGAGTTCAATTCCTCGGCCATGACCTTGATAGCCTCCGAAGTCCGTCCACGCAGACGTGCGTCATCCAGGATGCGCTTTGTATAAGTTTCGGCGGCCGCCTTAGGGTCAATTTTAGTTGCCCATAGATTCGGCACGAACTTTACCGAAGCCGCCTCATCCCCTACGCTAACGCCGAGCACATCACCTAAATGCGCGGCCGGGTCGGTGGTGAGCA
>JBARZW010000473.1:0-9499 GCA_049650305.1 Promineifilaceae bacterium (SeqCode) | reverse complement strand
GTTATTGGAAGAGGGATTATTCCGGACGAGGTTATCTGGAATGTGCCAGGTCCGCTGAGCGTGTTCTTCTACGCGGTTCAACTGATCGCTATTCTGGGATTGATGATCAGTTTATGGCAAACGGATCCTCTGAGCTTTGCAGGCCTGAGCCAGGTTCAGCGTTTCTTGACCGGCAATCCTGAAGTGGTCCTACCGCCAAAAATGGTGACCCAAGGAGCCTATGCACTGGTTCGCCACCCTCTTTATTTCTTTTCACTTCTTATCATTTGGTTAATGCCGACCATGACCTTGCAGCTACTGATCTTTAACCTCGCAACGACCGTTTACTTTGTCGTTGGCTCCGTTCATGAAGAACGACGGCTTCTTGCGATCTTCGGAGAGGAGTATGACGAGTATAGCTCGCGCGTTCCGGGCATAGTGCCAATCAAGATCAAATATTTACTTAAGGAGTCGAAGATGGATATTGAACAGGACCTTTTCAGATTAGTAACGTCAGCGGCCATTAATCTCGCTATTGTGGCTGCCATTGTTATCGCCGGCCGGTTTGTTTCCAAGATACTGGCTGGAGCGTCGGAAAAATTTCTTCAGCGCTCCGGTATTGACGAGACTTTAGTCAGCTTCTTTACGAAAATCACCTACTATACGAGTCTCTTGTTCGTAGCCCTCATCGCCTTGGGAGTTCTTGGCTTACCCATGACATCCGTGATTGCCGTTCTGGGCGCATCTGTCCTGGCCCTTGGCATTGCCCTGCAAGATTCACTGGCAAACCTTGCCTCGGGTGTCCTCATCATTGGATTGAGACCTTTTGTCGTTGGAGATTATGTCGAAATCGATGATGTTTCGGGGTTCGTCACCGTGATTGGCCTATTTAATACCATGTTAACCACCCGAGACAATAAATCGGTATTTATCCCTAACAAGGGCGTACTTGACGGAAATCTCATCAATTACTCCAAGACAGAGCTCATCCGACTTGATCTTGTCTACGGTATCAGCTATACAGACAACATCCGCAAGGCGAAGAATATTCTTGAGGAAATCGTTCGTAATGACGCTCGAGTAGCCACCCAACCTCCGCCATCGGTGGCTGTAAAGGAACTGGGGGACAACAGCGTGAACTTCGTCATGCGTCCCTATGTTCATGTCCGTGATGAGCTCAAGGTAACTTACGCAATCACGGAAGAGGTAAAGCTAAGCTTCGATCAGGAAGGTATTACGATACCCTTCCCCCAACGAGATGTGCACTTGTTCCAATCTAACGGAAAATCAGCATGAGTAGACAGGCTGCCGTTCGGATGCTTTTAGTTTATTCGTCTGATGGCGGCCCGGGAACCTGTTCCTCGTCTGCATAGCGCCTTCTCCACTCGTACAGCTTGTTGATCGCTTCCAGAGGCGTCATCGTCGATACATCGAGATCCTGTAGCTCCTCCAATATGGGGCTACTTTCAGGAAATAGGGCGATCTGTTGGAGCTGTTGCAGATGGCTGGGCTCCACAGCGGCCGTGGGAGCATGCCTCTCCAAGTCCTTAAGGACCTCGTTGGCCCGATTAATCACATCCCGCGGTAGACCGGCCAGCTGAGCTACGTGGATCCCATAGCTCCGATCGGCTCCACCCGGTACGATCCGGTGAAGGAAAACGACCCGGTCTCCTTCCTCCGCGACGGCGACATTATAATTAGCGACAGCGGGAAGAAAATCCGCCAGGCCTGTGAGTTCGTGGAAGTGGGTGGCAAATAGCGTGCGAGGTCGCAAGCGTGGATGATTGTGCAAGTACTCTACCATGGCCCAGGCGATGGAAAGACCATCGTAGGTGCTTGTGCCCCGGCCGATCTCATCCAGGATGAGTAGGGAACGGTTGGTGGCCTGATTCAAAATCTCGGCTGCCTCCACCATTTCCACCATGAAGGTCGACCGGCCTGCGTGCAACTCATCATGAGCGCCGATTCTGGTGAAGATCCGATCGGTCAAGCCGATGTTCGCCTCTTTCGCAGGGACATAGCTACCAATCTGGGCCATCAGTACGATCAAGGCAACCTGGCGCAGATAGGTGCTCTTCCCTGACATGTTGGGACCGGTGATGATCTGAATACGATCATGATCGTCAAATCGGCAGTCATTAGGCACGAATCGCTCCAGAGTCTGAGCGCGTTCTACAACAGGATGCCGGCTGTCAACCAGATCAAGACTTTCATCCTCGTTCAGCACAGGGCGTACAAAGCCATGGGTCGCTGCTACTTCGGCCAGCGCGGCCGAGATATCCAATTCAGCTATGACCTGCGAGGTCTTAAGGAGCCGTCCGGCGGATATCGCTACCTGATCCCGGATTTCGGCAAACAAGCGTCGCTCAATCTCCAAAATCCGTTCTTCGGCGTTGAGGATCAAGGTTTCGTATTCCTTGAGTTCGGGTGTGATATAGCGTTCGGCATTGGTGAGTGTCTGTTTGCGAATGTAGTCGTCGGGAGCTTGTTCGCTATTTGCCTTTGTTACTTCGATGTAGTAGCCGAATACCTTGTTGAAGCCGACCTTCAAAGACGAGATACCGGTGCGTTTCCTTTCTATCGATTCAAGGTTCGCCACCCAGTCGCGGGCGTGAGCTGACGAATTCATAACGCCATCGAGCTCGGCCGAAAACCCAGCCCGAATTACCCCGGATTTGCTTATTACCGCCGGCGCGTCCTCAACGATCGCTTCCTTGATCAAGGCCCAGGTCTCCTGGCATGGGTCGAGCCCGCTCAGCAAGTCATCAAGAGGGTGGGTGGAGTTTTTCGAACCAGCGTCCTCCAGGTCCCTCTTAACATAGTTAGAGTAGAGAGCGACGAGGTCAGGTACCAAGGCCAGGGCCCTGCCGATCGCCTCCAGGTCTCTTGGAGTAGCCGTTCCATTCATCGTCCGGTTGCTCAAGCGCTCGAGATCGGGATACCCCTTTAGCAAGTCACGCGTCTCTGCCCGCATAAGCCCATCGTCATAAAAGACGTCCACCAAATCCAAGCGATGGTTGAGTTCCTCTACACCTAGTAGCGGACGGTTAACTCGCGAACGCATCAGGCGCTTGCCCATTGCTGTTACACTTTTATCAAGCACGCCGAGAAGAGAGTTGGATGTTTCGCCATCAAAGGCCTCAGTAAGTTCCAAATTGCGCCGTGAGGCAGCGTCTAGAGCCATATAGCCGGAAACGTTATAGGTGGCCAGGCGCTGTATCTGGGATAACGTCCCCCTTTGGGTGTCGTTTAGGTAGGTGATAATTGCCCCGGCTGCCCTAACGGCTAGGGGCTTTCCATCGCAGCCATAGCCGGCAAGTGTATTGACCTGAAAATGGCGCAGTAACGTTTCTCGGGCATTCCCCTCTTCAAAGCGCCATCCAGGCAGGCGACTTACCGCCTTAGATATGGCGATCTCCTCGCCGAGTGAAAGTTCATTATCCGCGATCAGTAGCTCGGCCGGAATTAACCGGGCGAGCTCTTCGGATAGCGATCTGCGGCTATCCAACTGAGCGGTGGCGAATTCACCGGTGGTTACATCGACATAGGCTAGTCCAAACCGGTCGCTCTCTTGTACGATGGCAACCAGGTAATTATTGCGGGTCGCGTCCAACATAGACGATTCGATCACCGTTCCGGCCGTGAAAACGCGGGTGACGTCCCGGGGCATCAGACCGCTGACGGTCTCTGTTCCGATTTGTTCGCAGAGGGCAACCTTGTACCCTCGGGCGATAAGTTTGGCGATATAGCCTTCGACCGCGTGATGCGGAACGCCAGCCATGGGAACGCGCTGATTCTTGCCGACATTTCGGCCCGTTAGCACCAGATCTAATTCCCTAGCCGCCGTCTCTGCATCCTGGTCAAAGGTCTCATAGAAATCACCCAGGCGAAAAAAGACGATAGCATCAGGATATTGACGCTTTATCTCAAGATACTGTTGACGAATCGGGGTCGTTTTTTTCTGTGCCATTTTGATTCACGGCTTGGGAGAGGTATCGATCAGATAATGCTCCGCGACCTTGGCTCGAATAAA
The DNA here is from genome assembly GCA_049650305.1 of Promineifilaceae bacterium (SeqCode). Lineage (GTDB taxonomy): Bacteria > Chloroflexota > Anaerolineae > Promineifilales > Promineifilaceae > UBA11865. The sequence goes on along the minus strand of JBARZW010000473.1, from coordinate 5,487 downwards.
TGATATTGCACTCGCACATGAGATCTAATCAGCCGTCAATGAGGGATCTGTCCGTGTATTCTGACCACTGTTCCAGGCTTCGAGAATCCGCTGATGTCTACCCTGCAAATTGACCAATGAACGCTTTGACAATAGGAGCCCATTTGCCTCGTCATAGCTCATATGACCATGTCTCATTAAGTACGCGGCCAGCAATGTTGCTGATCGACCGCGTCCTTTGGCGCAATGGACGAGGACAACATCCCCTTCTTGGACATGTTTGTCGATGAAGGCTACGCCCTCTTCGATTTCCTCCGGAGGAGGCACCATGACATCCAGAACCTCAAGCCGTAGATAGTCGATACCGCTCTGACGATAAAACTCTTGATCATCGTCCCGCTCGGCTCGGATATTCAAGACCGCCGTAATTCCAGCATTCTTGATGAACTCGTAGTCGCGGTCATACGTAGGCGCACCACCTAGCCACAGCTGAGGCGTGACCTTGTCAAACCAGGCGTGCTTCTGGATACGCTCATAGACGAAGCGAATGAGCGGGTACAACTTATCGAATAGCCAATGAGCAGGATTCATCTCTGGTGAGGATAGCCAGGATAGCGCCAATAGGCAACCTGAGTTAAGGCGCAAATTATTGCCCAGACAATCCTGGCTTTCGAGCCCTGTCATTAACCTTAGGGCAATTTCCTTATTAGGCATTTCAGCATCTCATCCTGAATTCAACTACCAAGTGCAACAACAATTAAACGATTGAAGAATATCTGATTCGGTGTTTTGAATCCAAGGCATTTTCTAGGGCGGTTGTTGAGTCTCTCCATGGCGAATTCTATTTCAGCCTCAGTAATCGTTGCCAAATTGTGTTTCTATGGAAAATACTGGCGGACGAGACCGTTCAAGTTTTCGTTAGTAGCTCGCTCCCATGATGAATAGGGATGAGCAAAATAGACACTTGTACGAAGGTCATGAGCAATCCGTTCATGATCTGCGAACTCTTTGCCATTATCCGCTGGTATTGACTGGGTTTGGACAGACAGCCTCTTCAGGAGCTCGATCACGACATCGGCCACAGCTTGAGAGGTTTTGCGCTCGACAATTTGCCATACGAACTCAGGGCGGCCGTTCGGGTCGTCTTTCAGATTGTCCCAGTAGTCGCCAAAGTTCTCCAGCATATCGGCCGCCCGCTGCAATTCGTCATCGGGCACCGGCGTTAGCTGTTCCAGGTAGTCTAGCTCACCGGCGAAAAATCCGTGGTCCCAGCGGGTGTCCATGCGCTTGATGATGTCCCTGATTTCTTCAAGCCTCTCTTCCAGCTTCTGCTCGCCGAGTAGCTTACCCACGGCTCGCGTCACATCTTTGCGCCAGTCCTCTGGTGGATGCAGGCTCTTCAGGATGGTGACTACCTATTCGTCGGCGATATCGACCGGAACGCCGGGCTGGTCGCAATCGTAGCCTAATTCTGTGGCCCGGCAGCGGTGATAGAGGCGATCACCGCCGATTGAGTCGACATCAGACGGTAAATTACTATTGTAGGTGTAGAGAGTCTCCCTTATTCTTGAAGCTTAGGTGTCCCAAAACCTTTGACGACGAACATTTTCCCCTCAAATGTCACACTATCGTCTTGAGGGTTTAATATTAGCCTGTCATACTATTGGGACGCCATGTTAACAGCGTACCGGGCTAAATTGCGCAAGAAGGTGAAATTATCGCTTTCTTTCGATAGGGCCTCCACGATGCCGAGTATGCCCACGTCGGACAGGACCAACACCTGTCCACCTGATTCGCCGTAATCGACCAACCCCATAACCGGAGTTTCGTCGAATTCAGCCAGTGTCATGCCGTTTTGCATGGAAAAAGGAACGCCATTGTACCCGATAAGAAACAGGCGCGATTGGCCTTCTATCAGGGGGTGTTCTTCCTGTAGGCGGACGCTTGGAGCGTTTATGACGCCTTCTTCGTAGGAGACACCAAAATGCTCGGCCAGCGCATTGGCATCTTCCCAGTCTTCGTTGGCCTCAAACGTCAACCTGAACATTTGGACGCGTTTGGCGCTGTTGGTCACCACCAGAAGCCCGCCTTGTTCCACATAGTCCACCAGCGCGGTGATTTCCTCATCGCTCCACGCTTCGTCGTATAAAGTCAGGTCGCCACCTAGACTGGGATAATCTATCACCGGCAAGACAATTACTAACCCGGCATCTATTAGATCATCAGGGGTCACCGCCTGGCCATACGGGATAACATCCACGTCGAAACCCTCCCAGGCCAACGCTCTGTCCAAGTCAATGAGCGTGGCGGGCGTCATCTGCGCGACCTCCGTATGGCTGGCCACGATGACGGCGCGGCGACTGGGTTCCGGGGTGACGTATAATTGAGGAGCATCCCGCCCGGTTTCTAAGGCTGCGATAAGGGCCACAGATGCCACCTGTTCCATCGCGTCTCCCAACCCATGCGCCGTTTCAACAGTATCGTAAGGGCTGTGAGCATAATCTCCCTGCTCGCTGCCAAAGGCGAACACGGTTTGAGGCACAAAACCACAGAAAGGCCCGTTATCCGTGGTGATGCCTTGAAAGTCTTCTGGCTCATTGATGGTTATGTTTCGTGAAGAAGCTTTTTGATTTATGTAATCAGCATAGGCAAGCCGGTTATCGCCAAACCTGCTGTGTGACCAACCAAGTAATGTTAGCGTATCGTCGGGCACGGACGAGGTCATGCCCTCCATCACGAAGGCGGCTATCGTCCTATCAAGCAGCTCCTGGTGGGTATTGACGAAATGAGAGGAACCGTAAAACCATATTTCTTCGCTGCCAAACCAGACCAGATAGAGGTCAACGGCAGGCTGAATTTGCGCTTCGTCCAGGATGCGGGCCACTTCCAACAGGGCGGCTGAGGCGACGCCATTGTCCATCGCACCGGGATTATTGGGGCTGTCGATGTGCGCGCCCAGAATGACCGCTCGTGAGGAGTTTGCACCAGGGATGCGAGCGACCAGATTGCCCGACGTGCCCGGTGAAAAAACGTCGGTATCCCAGACTAAATGGGCTTCTTCGATTTGGGCCAAATCTTCCCAGTCCGAAATGCCCGCCGAGGCGAGGTCTTCCAGGCGAACGTAGAGGATTGGGACCACCGCCTCTGCAGCTACCTCCTCGATGGGAATTCCATCTCCGACATACTTACCCACATGCCCATTGGAGGCTTGCGTCACCAGCACCAAACCTGACATACCATCTTCTATCAGGTCTGTGATAACTTGTGTGCCCGCTTCGCTCCCACTAACCTTCGGGTCTATAGTCGCGTAGTCCAGAAACACAATTTTTCCCGCGACATCTACATCGTCGGCAGAGCGAACCAGCGCAATTTCCCCCGTGACTTCTACCGGGTTGCGTTCCGAGTCATTGAGTACGCCATCCGAATCGAAACGGAGCGCCTGTTCAACGTCGTTGCGGTGACCGCGTGGGGCGTCGGCGGGGATTTCGGTCTCTTGCTCGCCTATGGTCACGCTTAGCCGGGTTTCCCATATTTCGGTAGCCATAAAAACGTGGAAACTCTGGCGCTCTAGTTCTGTGCCCAGATCTTGCAGGTAAGCGAAACCGTCCAACGTGTTGGCGGCGTAATCCAATGCCTCGGCCTCTCCTTCGGTCGCCGAATTGCGCCAGCCCGAATAGGATTGAATAGCTGTCAATTCTTCCAGATAGGCGAAAAGACTTTCTTGAGAGACGAGCGACAGAGGAAGGCCAGGGGGGATTGGCGTCTGAGTTGGTGGCGAGGCGGTTGGCGGTGAGGCTGTTTCTTGTACGGGCGCTTCGCTACACGCGCTCATAGCTATGGCGATTATTAAAACCAGAAATACAGCTTTTTTCACGCATGAATTAATGCCGAATATTCCCAGTAACAGATCTGCACTGTATGCATTAGCCTTTCTAGCTGCATCATATGCAGATACTGACATTTATCACCTCGAAAACGATAGTGTATCTTTCTTTCTGTAATTTGATGTGACCGGAAGGTAGGTCACCGTGTATCCTTTGGGCAATTACCAATTAAACCTAAAGGAGTGCACACAAGGACCTATCAGACCTATTGTACCCCTACCAGACGAATTATTGGAGCAGATCGCCGGCCAAGGGCTGGATGTCCTGCCCGAGCTAATCCGTACGGTCATCAACACCGCCATGCAAATAGAACGCCAGCAACACTTGAACGCAGGTCCGTATGAGGATTCACCGGCGCCTCGTGGGCATGCCAACGGATACAAGCCAAAGACGGTCACGACCCGTGGAGGCCAGGTGACCTTTGTCGTGCCGCAAGTGCGAGACAGCAGCTTCTACCCGCAAGCACTGGAAAAAGGGCTGCGTAGCGAATGAGCCCTCAAACTTGCGCTGGCGGAGATGTACGTCCAGGGAGTATCCACCCGTCGCGTCGCGGCCATCACCGAGAAACTCATCGGCGCGGAGGTCACCTCTGTACCGGTGAGCCGGGCCGTAGCCGAACTAGACTGGCAGTTGCAGGCCTGGCGACAACGGCCGTTGGGGCCTTACAAGTACCTGGGGCTTGACGCCCGATACGAAAAGGTCCGTGTTGACGGCATGGTGCGTGATACCGCTGTTCTCATGGCCGCCGGCCTCAACCTCGATGGCAAAGGGGAGGTACTGGGAGTTTCCGGCTCTCTTAGTGAAGCAGAAATCCACTGGCGCTCTTTTCTCGAAAGCCTGGCTCAAGGCGGCTTAACGGGTGTTGAACTCATCACCAGCGATGACCACGCCGGCCTGGAAAAAGCCCGCATAGCCGTCTTCGGTGGCGTACCCTGGCAGCGTTGCCGATTCCATCCTTCGGCTGCTCTCAGGACAGGCTCTGCAGCAGAATGCCCAGGCGTACGTGCCTCGAAGGGCATTGAAATCGGAAGTGGCAGCTGATATCCGTGCCGTTTTCAATGCTCGCCATCGGCGGGAGGCCGAGGAGTTATTGGCTCTGGCGGTTCAGAAGTATGCCAAAGCAGCTTCCGACCTGGCCGACTGGATGGAAGAGAACATCCCCGAGGGATTGTCCGTTTTCTCTTTTCCGGAAAAACATCGTCGCCGCTTGCGGACGACTAACGGTCTGGAACGACTCAACCGCGAGATCCGTCGTCGTACGCGAGTCGCTGTCCTGTTTCCCAATACCGCTTCTTGCTTGCGTTTGCTAACAGCCATTGTCATGGAAATCAGCGAGGAGTGGCAGACTGGCCGTATCTATCTTCGTCTTGATGACGATGATTATTGTTAATGTTCGGGCATTGCCTGAAATACACTTTTACAGAAAGAATGTTGCTTTATCGAGGTAATCAACATGTCGACAAGAGATAGAGCTAGAAAAACAATCGAATTCGATGATGAAGGCTTTATGACGGATCCCAATGTGTGGAACAAAGATGTGGCCGAGGCGTTGGCCGGCGATCTTGGAATTGCACCCCTTTCGGAACGTCACTGGGCGGTCATCGAATTTTGCCGCTCAGACTAC
>JBARZW010000472.1:0-47096 GCA_049650305.1 Promineifilaceae bacterium (SeqCode) | reverse complement strand
AATCAACGAGCCCTTTTGCATATCATCTGCGACCAGGCAACAGGCATTCGATTAAATCGAGCCGGACTTCGTAGACTGGAGATCATATGAAACTCACGCTAGAAGGAAAAGTGGCCATTGTTACGGGGGCTGGTCAGGGACTGGGAAGAGCCATTGCCGGGACCCTGGCGGCGGCAGGTGCGAGGGTCGCGGTAAACGATATCAATCCCGATCGCGCGGAGCGGGTGTCAGGAGAGATACGTCAGGCTGGCGGGCAGGCAATTGCCGTGGCAGCCGATATTAGCAACAAGTTCCAATGTGTATATCTAGTTGAGACGACCCGGTCCCAATGGGGGGCTCTGGACATTCTCGTCAATAATGCCGGTATCGAACCGGTTTCCACAATCCTGGATATGGACGAATGGGATTGGAATCGATGCATCGACGTGAACCTGAAAGGGACCTTTTTCATGAGCCAGCTGTGCGGAAGGGTCATGGCGGACGAGAATGAAGAACGTGGTGGCGTAGTCGTCAATATTAGCTCAATTGCCGGTGTTGAGATCCCCCTTATGAACAGGGCCGCTTACTGTGCTAGCAAGGCTGGCATTGTAGGTTTCGCTCGCGAATGTGCTAGAGAATTTGCCCAATATGGTATTCGAGTAAACACCATAATACCAGGAGTCTTTGTCACACCGATGACGGACCAAGCTCGCCAAAATCCTGACATGCTGGCCAAGTGGGAAAGAGAGATCCCCTTGGGAAGACTCGGTGATCCTAGTGAAGTGGCAGAAGTGGTCCTCTTCCTGTGTTCCAATGCTAGTAGCTATATGACCGGCACAACCGTAACCGTTGACGGCGGGAAAGTTATGCGGTGAATGCGATATCCGGAGAAAGTAGCAACATACGAGAGGTTATCGAAGACGATCGATTGGATTCCGTGATATCTGTGGGGAGAGCTTGCCAGGACGAAAACGCTCAAAGAGGAGACATAAACAAAGGCTAATATTTGCGCACTCTTGAGAGTTGCTGCTATCCTATAGGGGCTTAACTTAGTACCGCAACAGAATACTAGAAAACAGGAACGCTGTGAATGAAGCGCTTGTAGCCAGTAGAGGTTCTTTAAGAACCCGTCAGCTGCCTGTGTTGGGCTCGGGCTAATCGCGCCAGTTCAGATATAGATTTAAGGGGAAAGTCATGAATGAAAACCAGGAAAATCAAATGAAAGAAGTAGAGAGCCAACGTGATCTGCGAAAGTTTGCCGTGCTACTGGCCGTCATCTTCGTCATAATTCTGATAATGGCGGTTGTCACGGAACCGCTTGGCGACCGCGTTATCCCCTCGATTCTAGGCCTTGATGATGACGCGGATATCTCCCCAGATAGCGCTCTAACGGATCCTGTTGAGACTGGTAGTTACACAAGTTCAGAAACCCAAGAGCTGTTGCCTCTTTTGGATCAGGGAGATTCTCCTGAACTGAAGGATGCGATTCAACATGAGGTTCAGAAAGGAGAGACGATCTACCAGATCGCCGTCCAATTCGGCGTATCTGTCGAGGATATCGCCTCAATTAATCGTCTAGTGAGCCCGGATCAGGTTGAAGAGGGTGACGTACTGATCATCCCGATAATGAAATAAGCTAGAGGTTCAAATATGTTTTGGGCGGTGAACTGATTGGAGTTGGGAGCCTGTTGTGGATTGGGGATCTCAATGGGGACATTATGTGTTGCGTTCCCCATCCAGGCTATTTTTGCTTCCTATATGGTCGCTTGCTCACTGCACCACCGCGGTAGCTTGGCGCCTCGAGCACAAAAAACGTGCAGCGGCTTCCATCCAGCATCCGACTGGCCAGGCGTGGATCAATCTCATCAATAGGCATAGCCGATGTAATGATCGTCGGTAGGCGAGCGTTATATCGGTGATTGAATAACTGGTACAGTTTTTCACGGGCCCAGGCCGTTGCGCTCTCAGTGCCTAGGTCATCAAGCACGAGTAGTGACGCTGTGCGCACTTCATCGAAACGTTTGTCGTAGCGTGTTCCGCTGGAAGGGTTAAACGATGCCCTTAGGTGATCCAGAAGATCCGGAACAACCACAAAGAGAACAGGCTCACTCTGATCCGCCACATGGTTGGCGATGGCAGCGGCCAGATGTGTCTTGCCGTTTCCGTAGGCTATGCTATTAAACACTAGCCAGTCCGCCGGGTGCTGGGCAAATTCCTTGGCTGCATCAGCAGCCCTTCGCAGGTTATCGGATTGTTTGGCGGGAAGCTCCCGCTCTCTTAATGAAAAAGTGGCAAATGTCTTGTCGCCATGAAGGTTTAGAGTAGACAGGTCCGATTGGTCCTGGTCGACTCCAGCACGGCGGAAGTCAGGGGCAAGAATCGTAATAATCTGTACCAGACCCGGATCAACCATCCGAGACCGAATGCGGATCTCTATCGCCTCTAATTCCTCGTTGGTGGTAATGACTGTCGGTAGCCGAGCGTTGTAGCGAAAATTGAAGATCTGGTAGAGTTTCTCTTGAGCCCATTCTGTGTTGGCTTGGCTCCCGAGATCGTCTAGAACAAGAATCGGGGCATTTCGCACCTGCTCGAATCTCTCGTCGTACCCTGTGGCAGAGGATGGACTATAGGCGGCGCGAAGATGATCCAGAAGATCAGGTGTGCTGACGAATACAACAGGATCACCTTTGTTTATGCAGTGATTGGCGACGGCGGCTGCAAGGTGCGTCTTTCCGCATCCGTAACCACCCTTAAATACCAGCCAACCGTTAGGGCTTCCTGCGTAGGCGAACGCCTTATCATAGGCCATCTTGAGATTCCGCTGCTTAGATGGTGTTAGGCCAATCCCTTCTGGAAAAAAGTTGTCGAAAGTACAATCCTGGAGAGCACCCAGTTGGCTCATTTTAAGAAGGCGGCTGGCGCGCTGAATTTCCTCTTCCTCTGCCCGGCATGAACAAATGACGGCCCGACCGAATTCGGGGTGCGAGGGTTCGACATCGGGCACGACGAACCCCATCCCATCGCAAAATGGACAATCCGGTTTGCCGCCCCCAGTCAGGTTGTACGGCGGAACGGGTGGTTCGCTATCGTTTAATGATGTCTCGAAGCTCTTCAGGGATTTGACGCTGAAGGTCCTTCTGAGAATCTCTGCGGCTGATTCCATCTTTCTTGCCTTCCTGTCGCCAGCGCTCTAATATCGCCAGGACGTAGCTCCACTTTCGAGCATTGTTCTGAACCGCCAGGCTGATAGCTTCCTCTATCCATCCCGAGGGGTACGTTTGTTCAGCATCCCGCAATTGATCCGCGATCAGTGGCGTCAGCGATCCAATATTCTGTTCATATAGGACGAAAATATTCGGTCGATTAGCCATCAATGTGATAGGCTCGTTCTCGTCGGGGAGAGGCCGCCATTCACCCCGGGTAATGCCGTCGACCGCGGACCTACCCTTCTCGGTGTTCAGGAAATATAAGTCGAGTATGCCATAAGAGCTTTCTATGATTATCTGTAGGATGGTCCCTCGCGCTACTGCCAGCTCAACGCCTCTCTCCAAGGCGTCTATCGCCAATGATTGCGTCGGACCCATACCCTTCATGAAGAGTTCGTCACCAAGAAAATCGGCCATTTTCAAGAATCGAACCGCGCCCTCCTTTCGCGACAGAGACCAAAATGAGTACAACGTCACCTTCAGCTCCGCCATATCATCTATGTGTGGCAGCAATTCGCTGAAAAAGAGGCTAGGTATTTGCGTCAAGCGCAATTTACCGTCTGGGAATCCGGGAAATCCAACCATAAGAAAAGAGAACGGACTTAATTGAATGGCTGGCGGTCAAGAAGCCGGCTGCGGATACGGTCTTGGCTCTTATAAGCAAAGGTACAGACTATCGTCGAAATACGCATTACAACTTGATCTCCTGGCGTTGCAGATTTCGGAACGTGGCGAGTTGCCCTTGCCAGAAAAGGTCGACGACGGCCGTTGGTCCATTACGGTGTTTGGCTATGTTTATCTCGGCGATGTTAGGACGCTCGCTTTCTTCGTTCTTATAGTAATCTTCTCGATAGATGAACATGACAACATCTGCATCCTGTTCAATGGAACCGGAATCCCTAAGATCCGACAGCATCGGCCGTTTTTCGGTACGTTGCTCGACGGCCCGGCTTAGCTGTGAATTAACCACCACTGGAATATCCAGCTCACGTGCCAAGCCCTTCAATCCCCGAGATATCTCGCTAATCTCTTGGACCCGGTTACCGTATGATCTTTCTGTTTGCATTAGTTGCATATAATCAACCATGACTAGATCGATCCCGTGCTCCGAGTAGAGGCGTCTACACTTGGTTCTCAGTTGAAGAGGTGATATCGAAGGTGTGTCGTCGATGAAGATTTGAGTTTCTGATATCCGGCCAATGGCTTCGTAGAATATAGGCCATTCGTGCTCTTCTAGATCACCTCGGCGCAGTCTTTGGGAGTCGATTCTCGTCTCAGCTGCGATCATGCGCTGGACCAGCTGCTCAGCAGACATCTCCAAGCTAAATATGGCGACCCGTTTGCCGTACCGACGGGCTGCTGCCTGTCCGATAGCCAACTGGAGAGCCGTTTTCCCCATGCCGGGTCTGGCAGCAATGATGATAAGATCTGACTTGTTTAATCCCCCGAGAAGCCGGTCGAGATCTGTGTAGCTCGTCGGAACGCCGATAACCTCGTCGCCCCTTTCATGCAAATCTTCTATCCGATCCAGGTATGCACGCGCGACTTCTTTTACCGCCACGAGGTCTCGCGTTGTACGCTCCTCGCTGATGCTGAAAAGAGCCTGCTCCGCGCGATCGATGGTTACGCCGATATCCTCATCTTGCTCATAAGCGAGATTGGCGATGGTGGTCGCCGCCGTAATCATTCGGCGGCGGACAGAAGCCGCTTCTACAATGTGACCGTAATGTTGGACATGGATCGATGTGGGAACGATGTTGAGCAAGCCAATGATATAGGATTCCCCACCGACTTCCTCCAGTTGGTTGCGGCGGCGCAGTTCATCTGCCAGGGTTATGAGATCGACTGGTTGTCGGCGATCGTTCAGGGCCAGAATACACTCGTAGATCCAAGTGTTTTTTTCCCGGTAGAAGGCATCGGGCCGCAGAAAAGATGCTACCTCGAATATCGCATCGCTATCGATCAGCAAGGAGCCTAACAGCGCTTCCTCTGCGTCAACATTACTGGGGGGTAGGCGATCTGTAGCGTCCATCCGTTAATCAAATAGTGACTTGCAGCGTTATTCGTCGCCCTCGAAATCCTCAAAGTCCAGCGTATCTACGAAATCCTTGAATGCATCCAAGCTCTCGCCATCTTCCTGTCCGACTTCGTCTTCGACATCAGATTCGGGAACGATCCCTGCTTCGTCGAGGACAGGCTCATTTACAAAGATCGGCACTTTTGCCCGGACGGCGACGGCTATGGCGTCCGAAGGCCGGCAGTCAACTTCGAGCATTGTGCCGTCCACATCGATGAAGAGGCGGGCGTAAAAGACCATCTCCCGAAGTTCGTTTATGAGGATATGGGATACATTTCCTCCCATCTCGCTAATGACATTTTTTAGCAGGTCGTGGGTGACGGGACGAGCAATTTCCATATCTTGAAGTTCGATGGTTATGGCTTCAGCTTCACATGGTCCAATCCAGATCGGAAGCTGGCGCTCACCATCCATGTCACGCAACATGACGATACGATGCTGAGAAATGAGACTGATACGGATGCTGTCAATTACGACCTCTATCATTTGATACCCCTTTTACCCTGCTCGGTCTTGGTTCCGGCTTGAGCGGGATCCATAATGGATTGCGAATTAAGCCTTGGGAGAGACGCCTTGATACCCTCTGTGAGGAGTGGCAATTTACGCCGTTTCAATCCGAATGCCAGCTTTATTGGATTCGTTTTGGGGCAGAGTATCCCGCTTTCGCCCACTCCAAAACCTATGTGCGAGCATTGTAGCATAAAAACCTAAAATCAACAGGCGCATCTAGACAACAAAGCGATGATCATTCTCGCAATCTGAGACGACCAAATTCTCCTCCAGGCTATCGAAAACAATGAGCTACCTGGTTATCGAGCCAGAGTCCAGCGACGCCCCTCACCTGAAGCCAGTTCAATCTGGACGAGCGCCGGATCATCGGAATCCGAAACAAGTACCGTGGCCCGATTTCCGATCAATTCTATCTGTTGGGTTTCATATCCCATTTCGCTAGCTGTTAGTACAATGTTTAGATAGGCCAGAGCTAGAGGATCAAGGAACGCTCCATTGTTGTCGAGAACACGATCCACGCTGTCCAACAAGACGTCTGCCCTACCATAATCTCCTAGCCGGAGGGCGGAACCCGCCGAGACAAGTATTGTTTCCAGGGCGATATTGACCGGTGACCCCATCTGGCGACTAAAGTCAGCCGTTGTTCCCAGCCTTTGGGCGATTTGCGGATCTGGCAACCAGGTTGTCAGATAGTCTGCGGTTGGATCAAAAATGGCCTGGTAACGCCGAGTAATGTCATAATACCGGAGTGTTGTTCGCAGGTCTTCCATCGCATCTCTATCCCGTGGCAGGCCACGAAGATACGTCATCCAATCAGATTCAATCTGCTCCAGGGATCTGCCAAAGACACGTCGCAGATTCACATCCACTGCTTCTGAAAGCGTATCCGCGTCCCGTGCTGTGGTCTCGCTGTAGAACGTCTTAACCAGATCCCAATCGTAAGTGGAGACTAAATAGTTGATGAATCCTGCCCCCTCGAGATAGCCGACTTCGTGCTGAGTGCCGTAGAAATCTTCTATGACTCTATCGAGACTGCGATAGCGTCCAATCTCGACGAGGGCGTTCATCCGTTCGTTCAGGTCTTGTTGATGATAATGCCCGCCGGCAGCCCAGACGGCCATCCCCTCAGAGAGGAAGGTGATTGGATTCGGCGCGAATCTGCGATCGATGAGATGCACCGCTTCATGGACGAGGAGTTCTTTGAGTCCTCCGGCTATATAGTCCCGGTCAAGGTATGATACCACCATCGAGTCTTGGGCATATCCACCTTGACCGAAGACGCGATCGACCATATAGACGTCGTATTGTCCGGCTAATGTTTCCGAAAGTTTTACCGCCCCTTCCCGAAATGCCGCATCAACCTGTTCTAGCAGTGGAGCCATATCCCGATGAGCTGCCGTACCGCTTACAACATGCACCCGGCAACAATCATTCTCCACCGTGATCCATTGTGCATTGATGTCGGCTTCCGGCAGGTTTTCAGCAGGCTCAACTTGCATCATTATTGAAGCAACGTTATTGGCTGGAGATTCGTCACCGTAGTTGATAACATCTTCGGGATCAAGGAAGACGATTATCGTGTGAAAGCCAGATTTCTCATCCGTATCCCACACCCATTGGTATAGTCCATAGGGATTACCATCGAAACCACGCCAATTGACATTGTTGGAGACAACCTGGACACCGTCGACGAACACGCGTACGTCAACATCATTGGGCGCCAATTTCTCGGGTATCCTGGGATCGATCCGGATAGTTACTAGATCGCCCGCATAAATGGCCCCAGCCGGGTAGATGGAAATATCGCTGGATCTAATTGATAAATCATTCTGGGGTATCGTCGGAGTTTCAGTCGCTTCTTCATAAGGAACTGGCGCGATTGTGAGGGGAGATGGCGATGATGTGACAGTTGGCTCGATAGGTTTTGCAGTCGCCTCAGTCGCTTCCTCGTCTTTGCCGGCCGCCATGGTTGGATCACTGAGATCAAGTTGCAGTGTGTGTAGTTCTTCCCCTGACTCCAGATCGCCACCCTGAGTACAGGCCGTAGAGACAGATAAAACAAATAGGATCAACAGGAAGGCGAGCAATTGGGAGTGAAGCTGCAGCCTCATCGCAGCAGTTAAGGACCGAGCGAGGTTCGGGCCAGTAAAGAGTGGAGAAGTGGCGCGGTTCGTCATCGGAGTCGCTATCTCAACGCGTGCGAAAGAGCCGCCTTAGAAACTTGGTTAATGCATCAAATAGAGCGGTGTTTGACATGCGCCGCGGAATAGGGAGCTTGGCCGTCTTCGGTGGGGATTGACCAGGGAACCGGACATTCAACGCCTTAGTAACCTGTATGATCTCATTGGCCAGTGCGTGCTCGGGTAGGTTGGCTCTCTCGCCGGCGAAATGCAGGCCAACAGCTTTGCCGCTTTCATCATCCACCCAAACCGCACCCGAGTCCCCGCCCATGCTTATCTCGGTTCTGTCCGCTCCTGGCCGGGGAACAACGTGGAAGACGTAATCAATTCTCTTTACGCCCAGTTCTCCGTAGGGAATGGAAACCCGCATCTTAATACCATCAATAAATCCTTCTGTATATCCAGTACTACGGCCGCTTTTCCAGATGCGCATGCCCAATCTGGGTTCAGTAACATCCTCGATAGACCTACCTTCAAGCGTCTTCGTCGTGACCTCACGCGCACCGTTTATCTTTGCGACCGCGGCGTCGAGCGGACCTAGAATCCAACGCGACAGTTCAGCGATAGTGTTATCCTCCCTGGTCCCACCATCGATCCAGCCTGGCTGCCATATTGGCAATCCAGGTCTTGCTCCGGTCCGACCGGCTAAGACATGCCAGTTGCTGAGGATCATCTCGTCGCCAGTCTTTATATCGATAACCTTCGCTCCCAATGTGCCGGCCGTGCTGTAGCGAGAGCCAATGCTGACGCCGACCGGTATGACTTCATAACGCTTATCCCGACCATCGACCGCAGATTCTAGCTTGGAATTCGACAGAGCCTGGGGCACGTAAAAAGCTTCGATAACGTCAACGCTGATACCTCCGATCTCCTCCGGAAATATCTCCTCGTCGGAAAGCTGAGACGCCGGCTTCTTGTCAACCACATGAACGCGTATTGAAAGTTCCGTGGTCATCTCGCCTTTACTCCATTTGAATCCCAGATCCACGGCTACGACCCCTGGTCGATCCAGCCATTCGTCTCTTACTGATACTAAGATTCTTTCTGCATTAGCGATATCGCCAGGTGTAATACCTGCCATCAATACCTCCTTAGGGACCGGCGATCATTGTTTGTTATCGATGGATATGAGCGCCACCGAGTCGCAAACAGAGCGATATGGAAACAATCGCTCGCGAAATACGCAAGACGTCAATATGGTTTCGGCAGTTCCGATCCTTAGTCCCTATTCGTTAAACCCTTGAGGATGGGTTCTATGCCACTCCCAGGCAGAGGCGACGATAGCCTCGAGACCTGGATACGATGGCTTCCAGCTGAGTTCTTTCCTAATTTTCTCACTACTCGCGACCAAAATGGCGCCATCACCCAACCGGCGTTGTGCCATGACGGTCGGAATTGCATGTCCAGTTATATGACGAACTGTTTCAATAACTTCTAAATTGGAATAACCTTGCCCGTTGCCTAGATTATACACCCACAGGGCATCACTTTCATCTACCAAGGCTTCCACAGCCTTTACATGGGCTTGGGCCAAATCGTCGATATGAATATAGTCGCGGACATTTGTACCATCTGGGGTTGGGTAGTCATCGCCATAGATAGATATGGATTCTCGTTGGTTAAGCGCAACCTGTAGAACGAGTGGAATCAAATGAGTCTCCGGCTGATGATTTTCTCCGCGGATTTCACCGCCTTGATTGGATGCACCACTCGCGTTGAAATAGCGTAGCGAACAGCTCTTCAAACCAAATAGACGGTGATACCAAGCCAGAATTTCCTCAACCATTCGCTTGGTTTGTCCATACAAATTGACAGGTTGAATGGGGCTATCTTCACGAAGAGGATGATCCTGACTGGCGTAAACAGCGGCCGAGCTGCTGAAAACTATGTTTTCAATGTGATTCGCGACCGCGGTGTCGATGAGGGTTGTGGATGCCCCAACATTGTTGTGTATGTAAGCCGCGGGTTTCTTCATTGACTCCCCAGCTTCAATAAGGGCGGCAAAATGTATTATGGCGTCTATGCCCATGGTGAAAACGTCGTCAAGTCGGGGTCGATCGCCAATGTCGCCAACAATAAGCTCTGCCTCAACGGGAACCGCGGCCCGGTGACCCCGGCTTAGATCGTCATAGACGATTACTTCATGACCCGCAGCCAGCAAGTGTGAGGCGGTTGTAGAGCCGATATAACCAGCGCCTCCTGTAACCAGAATTCTCAAGATACTACTCCTTCTTCATTCGGCTCTCTATCCCTTACCCCGACTCCCATACCATATATGAATATGAGACCGATTGTCACTATTTATATGATATTATTGCTTCTTGGCAAGGGAGATACCAGTACGATTGCCCACCAGATTATGCTCATTCGGTCTACAAGATGTTATATTCGATCACCGTATTCGATTGCCTCAATACGGCATCACTCCAAGAAAGGAAATGAACGAACTATGATAAATGATAACAGGGCCATGACCTCCCAGTCAGAGACAGGCCGGATTTCAAAGATCTTCCTAAAACACGTTAATGAGGCTTTCATGGGAGAACAGGTTATCGATCGGCAGTGGGAGATGCTCAATTACAGCGGGCGTCCAGATTTTTCGCGCGCCGTCGTAGAATATGACCGCTTTGCAGATTTCCTCAGAGAATCCGGAATCGATGTACAATTTCTGGCAGAGGATAGTCGAACGAACCTCGATTCGATCTATGTTAGGGATGCCTCAGTAATTTGTGATAAGGGAGCTATTCTGTGCAACATGGGGAAAGGTGCTCGTCAAGGCGAACCGGCCGCTATTGAGCAAGCCTATAAGGCCGCCGGTTTTCAAATCCTTGGCACCATCTCGGGTGAAGGACTGCTGGAAGGCGGAGATGTCGTCTGGATTGATGAGAGAACTATCATCGTCGGTCAAGGTTATCGCACAAACGCTGAGGGGATCCGGCAAATGAAAAACCTGCTTAGCGATTGCGTTGATGAGGTTGTCGTTGCCCAATTACCCCACTGGCGTGGCCCTGCCGATGTTTTCCATTTGATGTCTGTTCTAAGCCCGGTAGATCATGATAAAACCCTTGTGTATTCGCCGCTGATGCCGGTCGTCTTACGCCAAATGTTGCTCGTCCGGGGACATAGATTAATCGAAGTGCCTGATGAAGAATTCGAATCAATGGCTTGCAACGTTCTCGCCATCGCCCCGAGCCAATGCCTGATGCTTTCCGGAAATCCGAAGACCCGGGCGCTTCTAGAGAAAGCAGGTGTGCATGTGCATGAGTACGCAGGCGATGAGATATCGGTAAAAGGAGCCGGAGGGCCTACATGCCTGACCCGACCGACCCTACGAGAGAGTATGCACTAGCCTTCGAAGACAGGCCGCAGGTGAGCGAAGATTACTTTTGGCCTATAAGTAGCACACAAAATGTAATTATCTTGTACAATATTCCTCTGATGGGCTTTGCCCGATATAGGGGAACTGATGCCGGGCATCGGAATGCCTGGCAAGCAATGCCGGACATAGCGATGACTGGCGTGTTTTTCCTGATACGCGCGACCCTTGTTAAATTCGATCCACCTGCCTGACGCACGAATCGGACCACGATTTTGTACAGGAAGATAAGGACCTATGCATTAGGAGGAAATAATGCGGAAACACCCAATACTTGCTCTAATAATAATTCTGATGTTAGTCGCCCTGGCCTGCAGCGCTAATCCCTTTGCCTCGGATGAACCGACCGAGGAGGCGGCAACAGAAGTGCCAGAATCGACTAAAGAATCGGAACCAGCTGATACACCGGAACCTCCACCTCCAACGGAGCCCGCCGATACACCAACTCCTGAGCCATCCCCGACGCCGGAACCGCGATCGGCTGAGGAGTTGCTAGAGGCTTCTGGACAGACGATGGAGGAAGTGGATTCGTTTCACTTCGTCATGGATATGCAAATCGCCATGGGCGGAGAGGGCTTGTCCATGGATATACCAATGATATTCGAAGGCGACGTGCAATCACCGGATATGATGGCCGGCACACTCTCTCTCTCTTTCCTCGGCATAACCATGGAATCGGAAATGGTTACGATAGGCGATATGAGCTATATGACCGATCCTGAAACTGGAGAATGGGGGCTTTCGACCGATGGGGATTTCTTTGGATTGGATCAACTTGGAGGCGGCCTGACATCACCCGATGCGCTGCTTGACACCAGTGGCGACGTATTCAGCGATCTCGAAGTAGTAGGTGAGGAAACGCTAAACGGTATCCCGGTTGTGCATCTTCAAGGCTCCATGCTAATTGAGGATATTGGGGGTGAGGGAGATTTTGCTGTAGATATTTGGATTGGTGCCGAGGACAACTACATGCACCAATTAGTTATCGAGGGGCAGACGACTATAGACGAAGTTGATGATACGCTATTTGGTTCAGGTGGCGGTGATGTTTCCATGCTTATCACCATGAACATGTCAGCCTTTAATGAGCCAGTAGATATCCACGCTCCCGACGATGTGTCGGACGTCGTAATCACTGAACCGACCGAATTCGCTGAACCGGTTCAGAGCGTGGCCTATTCACCCGACGGACAAATCCTTGCTACAGGTGGGACTGACGGCACTATTCGTTTGTGGGATACGGAAAATCCAGCTATCGAATTGCTGGCCCTTCCGGGTCATACCGATTGGGTGAGGTCGGTCGCTTTTAGCCCAGATGGTCTATGGTTAGCCTCTGGCAGCGATGACGCGAGTGTCCTCGTTTGGAGCATCGACGATCCTTCCGTTCTCCCCGAGATTCTTTTTGGTCACGAAGATTGGGTGAGGTCGGTCGCCTTTAGCCCTGACGGCCAGCTGCTGGCCAGCGGAAGCGACGATTATTCAGTTCGTCTCTGGAATACCAGCGATTTCAGCTCCGAGCCAACTATCATTACCACAGATGGGTTTGTCTTTTCAGTGGCCTTCAGTCCCGATGGCAGCGCACTGGCTGCCGCAGGTGACGAGGGTCTTGTATACCTCTGGGATATGGCAGATCTTACCGCTTCCCCAAGGATTCTAGAAGGACACACCGATTGGATCAGATCGGTCGCTTTCAGTCCAGATGGCGCCTACCTGGCTTCTGGTAGTGACGATGCGTCTGTCTTGCTGTGGGATATGACCAACCTCGATGCCGGACCTGAAACGCTCCTTGGTCATACGGACTGGGTACGATCAGTAGCTTTCACATCAGATGGATCAACCCTCGGTTCGGCGGGTGATGATATGACCATTCTAATATGGGACCTTGACGACTTGAGCGAGCCACCTTTATCTCTAACCGGCCATTCTGACTGGATAATGTCGATCGCTTTTAACCCCGTTAATGACGTATTGGCCTCAGGATCTGAAGACGGAACAGTCCGTCTTTGGTCGCCCGATTCTCCTGGGGATTACATCATTCTTGGCGAGGGATAATCGTCTTGCGAGATAGATAAATAGCAGCGCGCTGGTGGTTTTTAGGCCAGCGCGCTGTTTCTTATTCCAGGCCATTTGAGACGATAGTTCCCTTGAGGACAAAGGCAGAACCTTGGTTAAGCGCCATCGGTGTGACTTCCAGCTGGTTAGTCGCGAACCGCCGGTGCATCTAGATAGTTGGCTGAAGAGCGTTACTCACTCTTTTGCATCTGTGAATGTACAACGCTTGCCAAGCGGTTGACGCCCTCAACGATCTCGTCCGTGTTTAGGCCGCTAAAGCCAAGCAGGATAGAGGGCGGGGCCGGCCGATCAAGATGGTACGGTTCTCCGGGGTAGACGCCGACGCCGGCGTACGCTGCTTCGTTTACCAGTACCTTCTCGTCGACGACAGATGGTAAGTACAGCATCACATGTAGGCCGGCTTCGACTTGCGAGTAACTAACGCCATCACCTAGATATCTCTCAATCGCCTCTACCAAAGATCTTCGCCGGCGTCCATATTCAGAACGTAAGCGCCGTAGATGCCTCTCGAAGTGTCCCTCATTGATGAAATCCGTAACAGCTGCCTGTGTCAAGGTCGGTGCACCACGGTCGACCAGATTCATCGCCTGGTGAAATGGGTTTGCCAGAGAAAGTGGTAGTACCACATAGCCCAGACGTAAGGCGGGAAATAGGACCTTGGAAAAGGTCCCCAAATAGACTACGCGTTCGTCACGATCAAGTCCCTGCAAGGCCGATATTGGGTGACCGGTATAACGCAACTCGCCGTCATAGTCATCCTCTAAGATCAAGGCATTTGCTTCACGAGCCCAGCGTAATAAAGAGAGCCGTCTCGTTAGCGGCATGGTTCCACCTCTAGGGAATTGGTTCGATGGGGTAACAAAGGCAAGGCGCGCCTGGCTGCTGACCGGAATTTGCTCAACCGGAAAGCCATCGACATCTACAGGAAGGGCTCGCAGCCGAGCGCCAAAGGTTCTAAAGAGCTCAAAAGCGCCAGAATAGCCGGGTGTCTCGACCAGGACCTCATCGCCGCTGTTGAGCAGTAATCTGGCAAGTAGATCAAGCGCCTGCTGCATGCCGCTGACGATGATGACCTGGTCGGCCGAGCATCGGACACCTCGTAACCGGCTGAGATAGCCTGCCACAGCTTGCCGCAAGGGATAATAGCCCGCGACAGATCCATAGTGGGATAGCATGGTATCGTCAGTGCTTAGATACCGGGCCAGCAGTCGCCGCCAGACATCGTACGGGAAGATGTGCGGAAAGGAACGACCAAATCCAAAGTCAATCGTTCGGCGACCAGCCGGGATTCCTCTCTCATCGCTAACACCGATCTCAAGGACACGTTGTCCCCACGTCGATAGCGAGGCCGTATATTTGCCGGCCGAATCCACCTGGCGGGGAAACAATTCCGGCAGATCGCTAACGAATGTTCCCGCGCCGACACGGCTGGTGACGAAACCTTCAGCTTGAAGTTGTTCGTAGGCAGTGGTCACCGTTACCCGTGCGATCTGGTGGTCCGCAGCAATCCTTCGACTTGGGGGAAGTCTGAAGCCGGGCTCGATTCGCCCATCCAGAATCATGATTCGAAGCTGGTCGTATAGTTGCCGGTACAGGGGTACTGGGCTGTCTGGATCCAATACTAAGGACAATTCCACCACTTAAGTCTAACAGATGTGATTGGGAAGAGGAATGAGGACCGACGGCAAGAATCAAGAGGCACACGAATTGTCTGAAGCCAAGTGAGCGTGAGAGGCGCTTAATAATAGGAGAGGCGATAAGGATCGAGTTCGCGTCACCCCAAGGCCGGAGATCGTCATTTCGGTGCCGGTGAGACGCTGTTGTCCTAAACCTGCATTTGACACAGTGCCTTCGCTCGATTATTCTTCCCGTGACTTATGACCTATCGTAGCACTGAAAGAACGAGACAGAAGAAAGACGCCAAGCGTACGGCTATGATGCAGGCGGCCGTACGTGTTTTCGCCGAGAAAGGTTATCATTCGGCCACGGTTCGAGATATCGTCACCGCAGCCGATGTAGCTGTGGGCACCTTCTACTTCTACTTCCCGGATAAAGAGACTCTATTCGTTTACCTATACGAGGAGACGGCTGGGTTTTTACTACTGGCGCTTAAGCAGGCGATCAAGGGCAGGGCTACCTTGCCGAAGAAGATAACTGCCGCCGTGCATGCCTATGTTAATATCGGTGTATTCGAGCCTGCGGTCGTCCACCTTCTACTTGTTGGGGGAGTTGGGGCAGTGCCGGCCTTGCTCGAGCAAAGAGACCGCTTTCGAAAATCGCTGGTTGAGCTTTGGCAAGAACCACTCGACGAGGCGATGGACAAGGGCTTAATCCTCCCCCAAAACACGCGCCGATCGGCGGAAGCCCTGTCAGGCGCTATAGACGAGGTCATTCTCCATCTACTCGACCGGCCAGATCCGCAGCAAGACGCCTCAGAGACCGTCGAAGATCTGACAAACCTATTGCTCCGAGCGGTTGCCTTCGTCGGTATCTAGGGTGCTGAACGCTTGCACCCGGCTGTTATCCAATTCACCCTGATCAAGATAAATATCTCCCCCATTTTAAAGTCGTTTCGTTAGTGATTGGCTGTAGGATGAGTACACCTTTATCCCGCGGGCTGGTTCGCTCCAAGGGCCTCCAGGCCAGATGGTCCATCCTGAATCCTAAACTGTGTCGCGTCCTTCATAGAAACGGCATCGGCAACCCGATCGATATGTTTTGGCAGGGTGTTCTCGGGCTCATTTCCCGGCATGATGTATGCGAATTCCGCCGCTTCATTCCCGGTTGTTAATTTACCTCCGATAATGAGAGCGGTGAATGTAAATACCATCTGGTTTCGCTTTGGTTTCACGTAAATACCACTGCAGTCAGTGAGAACTACGTCAAGTCCTGATTCTTCTCGTGTTTCGCGGATGGCTGTCGCCCAGGGCGCCTCCCCAGGCTCATTTCCACCCCCAGGTAGATTCCACAGGTCGTAATCGGTTCGCTTCACCCAGAGAATATCTCCCATTTCGTTCTGGATGATGACAAAGGCGCCAATGCTCCATGGCAACGGGGGTTGATAAGGAGGTTCTCCCCGCATTCGCCTGCGGATATCCTTCGAGCGGTAAACCAACGGCCCCACAACTCGCATCCACACGATCATCGTTCGCGTGCGGCTTTGTTCTCCCCAGTAGGGCATACCACCCTTATGGACAAGACCTCGTTCAAGCCTTTCTTTGTGCAAGCCTAACATCGGCCATGGTAAGGAATCAGTCTGAGAAAATGCAACCCGTGGCGATTCCTCTGACCGGGCGATCGCTCCGCTTTCAATCAAGCAACGAAATGCCAGGACTAGGAAATCTTCGGCCCGGTCTTTCCAGTGATACAGCCCGACTAACCGGGCCGGCATGACGGAGATTCCTGTTTCCTCCTCCACCTCCCTTGCCACCCCATCGGTTGGCAACTCGCCCGCCTCCAACGTACCTCCGGGAATCGCCCAAGTGCGCGTATTGTCCCTGAGGATCAATAAAACGCGACCCTTGTTATCAACGACGATTCCATTAGTGCCGATAAACATGTTTGAGAGGTCTCAAATGTTATGGAATAATGAATGGGAGGAGTGAACCGGTAGAGATTACTCGTCAGGACGATGATGGATGAAAAACTAATCGCCTCGAATCATGGCCATAGATATCTCATTGTGGCGTCTGATCACCGGTTCCATGTCGACCGTGGTTAGCTGTCCATCCTCTACGACGATGCGCCCATTAATAACGGAAAGATCGACATTCTGTGGGTGACAGAAGAGCAAGGCTGAGACCAGATCGTCTTGTGCGCCTGCATAGGGAATCCCTGTCACTTTATAGGCCACGAAATCGGCGCTCATCCCGGGCGCCAAAGTACCGATATCGTCCCGGCCAAGAACAGCCGCCCCACCTCGTGTAGCTATCTCCAACGATTGGCGGGCTGTCATGGAGGTAACATCAGCCGGTAGAGGTGGGAGGCGTTTTCCGGCTCCCCTCTCTATAGCCCTTTCCAAGATTGAGTGGGTGTGTGCGACCGGATTTACGCGTTGTAGCAACATGGCCAGTCTTGACTCGGCTAATAAGTGTGCACCATCGTTCGAAGCGGAACCGTCAACTCCTAGTCCTACGTTCACTCCATTCTGGCGAAACTCGGTAATAGGAGCTATTCCGCTCCCCAAACGCATGTTGCTGCTTGGGCAATGGGCCACGCCTGTCTGAGTGTGACCAAATAGCTTTATTTCAGACTCACTCATATGGACGCAATGAGCATGCCACACGTCCTCTCCCATCCAGCCCAACGATTCGACATACCACGCCGGTCGCTTGCCGAAGGTTTCGAGACAAAACTCCTCTTCCTCTATAGTTTCTGCGAGATGGGTGTGGAGGTGGACGTTGTGATGGCGGGCTAACTCAGCCGAGTCTCGCATCAACTCAGGTGTTACCGAGAATGGTGAGCAAGGGGCCAGAACGATGCGCGTCATCGCATGACGGGCGTGATCGTGGTACTGCTCGATCAAGCGCTGGCTGTCTTTAAGGATCATCCGCTCATCCTCGGTGACGCTGTCTGGGGGTAGCCCGCCCTCGCTCTCACCCAATGACATGGAACCACGGGCGGCATGAAAGCGTACTCCGATCTCTTGAGCCGCCCGTATCTGGCTATCCAACGTGCAGTCATTTGGGAAGATATACAGGTGATCGCTGCTGGTCGTACATCCAGAAAGCGTCAACTCGGCTAGAGCTGTGAGCGTGCTAATGTATACGCCTTCGTCGGTTAACTTCGCCCAGATTGGATAAAGGATCTTTAGCCATTGAAACAGATGGGCGTCTTGAGCCAGAACACGGGTAAGTGTCTGGTACATATGGTGGTGGGTATTCACTAAGCCGGGAAGGACGACATGGTCGCTCAAATCCAAGACCTTGTCGGCCGAAGAAGGGAGTTCGTTTGCTTTTCCTACCCGCTCGATCACATTATCCCGGATAAAGAGACCACCACCGGAAATCTCTCGCCGGGCATCGTCCATAGTAACGATAACGGCTGCGTTTTTGACAAGTATAGTAGTCATGGTAACTTCCGGTTTGCTAAAGCCTGCGGATTGCGACAAACTATTTCGCTTCCAGGTACAGGCGCTAATCAATAAGCTACATTTCTCCGAATTGGCTAGCCAATACGGTAATCCCATCCAGACAAATGGATAAGCCTAAATCTAGGGCTAAAACCCGAAAACGGCAAATTGCCAAAGATGGTGCCAATGGTATAATTCAGCTGGACGGGGAAGTGTCGGAATTGGCAGACGAGCATGACTTAGGATCATGTGCCGCAAGGCGTGCGGGTTCAAGTCCCGCCTTCCCCACACAGGAAGGCGTTGCCCTGGCAACGCTTTTTAATTTAATGGCTTGTACGGGCCGGAGCGAGATATATTTACTCTACGTGGCGATTCCCGGGCCCTTACATTAGAAAGAAGGTGAACAGTTGCCCCGGCAATTGGCAGAGTGGGTCGTTAGTGGCACCATCCTACCAATGTTTTGAGAACGGTGACTAATCATAAATTGTTGAAACGATTACGAGGTTCTTTGTGACATTAACGATACATTCCGAAGAAGATTCGGAACGACAACTGAAAGTAACCGTTGAAGTGCCGGAAGAGCGTGTTCAGGCACAGATGCGACGGACGGCCCGGTCTCTGTCAAAGGAAATCCGGATACCAGGTTTCAGAAGAGGAAAGGTACCATACAACGTTCTGGTCAATCGAGTAGGCGAGAAGGCTCTGAGAGCCGATGCCATCGAAGAGATGATCGAACCAGTGTTTATGGAAGCGCTTGATGAAATCGGTGAGACACCTTATCGACAGCCCAGCCTGGAAGACGTCGAGTTCGATCCACTGATCCTGAAGCTGACCATACCGTTGGATCCAACTGTCGTTCTGGGAGAATTTCGGTCCATTCGAAAAGAGCTGAAGAAAGTTGAAGTCACCCAAGAGGCTGTTAAAGAGGCACTGGATCAACTTCGTGCCAGTTTCCAAGAGTTGGAAGAGGTTGATCGACCATCTGAAAATGGAGACATGTTGACCGTAAGCGGCACAGGCAAGGTCGACGAAGAGGATGGTGAGGTAATCTGGAGCGAGCAGGATACCGACCTGCTAATGGATCAGGAGAAAACTTTCCCGGATCTTCCTTTGGTGGAGAATCTCATTGGCCTTGCGGCAGGAGAGGGCACCGATTTCAGCGTGCAATTTCCGGACGATTACGCAGAGGAAGAGTTGGTAGGAAAAGAGGCTGTCTTCAGTGTGTCAGTTAGCAAAGTTCAGAAGCGGACCTTACCCGAGCTTAACGACGAGCTAGCCCAGAGGGCAGGAGAATACGAGTCTATCGACGAACTGAGTGAGGCTATGGACAAAGAGCTCTTAGATCAGGCTGAGAACCGCGCGCGGAGTGAGCTTCTTGACGAATGGGTTGACGAACTGCTCACTGACGCAGAACTTGTGTATCCACCGGCGGTGATGGTGACTGAGTTGGATTCCATGGTCAATGATTTTCGAGAGCGGATTACACGGTCTGGCTGGCAGTGGGAAGACTTTCTCAAACTGCAAGGAGAATCAGAGGCATCGCTTCGTGAAAACTGGCAGGACGGTGCGACAAACCGAATTCAGCGTGGATTGGTTCTCCGTGAATTTACACGGTTGGAGAAGTTAGAAGTCAATTCGACAGATGTTGACGAGATGATTGAGAAACGACTGAGCCAATACGGAGATAATGAGGAGTTGCAGGAGCAACTGAGAACAGTCCTGACCCAAGGTCAAGGTCTGGAATCCATGACAAATGATATTTTGATGGAAAAAATAATTAATCGGGTCGAGGAGATCATTACCGGAAACGCGCCTGATTTGGATGAATTAGACCAACCGAGCGATCAAGTCGACGACGAAGAAGAATGAACCGTCGACCTGAATTACCATCACTAAGGAGACAAGCTATGAATTTACCAACATCATTAGTCCCAATGGTCATCGAGACCACTGGCAGGGGCGAGCGAGCCTATGATATATACTCGCTGCTCTTAAAAGAACGGATAGTAATGCTGACGACGCCTATCAGTGAACAGATCGCCAGTCTCGTCGTCGCCCAGCTTCTATACCTGACTCGCGAGGATCCGGAAAAGCCAATCCGCTTATACATCAATTCGCCTGGTGGGCAGGTTTATTCTGGTATGGCCATATATGATACGATGCAGCAAATTGAGTGCCCCGTCTCGACGGTGGCTCTGGGATTCACCGCGAGCTTTGGCACCGTCTTGCTAACAGCCGGAACCAAGGGCATGCGCTACGCCTTGCCGAATGCCACGGTCCACATGCACCAGCCGCTCGGCGGGACGCATGGCCAGGCTTCTGATATTGCCATTCAGGCCAACGAGATTCTGCGACTGCGTAGTTCATTGAATGAGATCCTTAGTAACCACACGGGACAACCGATCGAAAGGATTGAAAATGACACCGATAGAGACATCTTCATGACCGCTGCCGAGGCTCAAGATTATGGATTGGTTGACGAGGTGCTGACCGGTTCAGATAAAAAGACCGAGGAATGATCTTACATTCCTTGATGAGATTTCAGTTACAAGCAGGTGACCTAGTTTGCCCTGTGGTACCGTGTTATCTATAATTTTCTTTGATTGGGTCAGCTTGGGCCCACCTAAGCAACCCAGAGCATAGAAAATGCACAACACCGCTACCCGTCTCGTCTTGATCCAGGTTGCTTGGGGGCATTCATGAATCGTTCCGGATTCAGACGGTTGATACGGGTAAGTATCGGATTGCTAATAGTAGCGATCCCAATGCTTGCCTTTTTCTCAACCCAAACGTTTCCCACCGCTGAGTATTTGGTTCAGGCGGCGCCGCCGCTTGAATCTACTCCCGTGCCTTTTACGACCGAAGAGACCCAAACATCTGTAGCTCAGACTCAAACGTCCTTTGCTATGACTGTGCAGGCGGCGGGAACCCAAACGGCTGTGGCTGGAACCCAGACGAGTATCGCGCGGACACAAACCGCTGTGGCAGCGACCCAGACGGCCATAGCCCAACCATCGACCACGGCCATATTTGTCGATGCTTTCGAGCCCAACAACACCATACAGACTGCGTACACAACTGCTCCTGATGCGGCCGCGCTCACGAACATCACTTTGTGGCCAACTGGCGACATCGATTTCTTTAATTTCGTGGGGAAGGCGGGTTCGGCATACCGGGTGGAGACCAGCCATCTCTCAGCCGGTTTAGACACTGTCCTCACCGTTTACGATACTCAGGGAAACGAGATCGCCTCGAAC
The DNA here is from genome assembly GCA_049650305.1 of Promineifilaceae bacterium (SeqCode). Taxonomy (GTDB): domain Bacteria; phylum Chloroflexota; class Anaerolineae; order Promineifilales; family Promineifilaceae; genus UBA11865. Next base: position 25,367 of record JBARZW010000472.1, on the reverse strand, counting down.
GATGACTTCGAGCCCGACAATCGCGCGTCGCGGGTTACTTTCTCAGCCCATGTAGATGGATTTTTCTTCGCTAGAATCGTCAATATCAACCCCGGCGATCCGGCCAACCTGACCTATCGATTCCAGGTCCAGCAGATCCAAGGCACCGCCACTCCGACAGCATTTCCAACTGGTACGCGCGTACCCGGCGCCGATATCTGCGAATACAACGGCGATTTCGACTCAGCTTGCCTAATTGGTGTAGGGCAGCCGTATGATATGAACTTTGTTCCTCTTCACGGCGAAGGACCTGACAACGATTTCTTCCGGCTTTGGGTAAAAGCGGGCCTATACTATACCTGCCAGTCGTTCGATCTTTCAAGTGTTAACGACACCAACATGATCATTTACGATCAGAATAGAAATGGCCTGGGTGGCAATGACGACAAGGCTCCGGGAGATTTGGGTAGTCTGGTCAGCGTGCCTGCCACCTATACCGGGTGGTTGTTCATCTTGGTAGGGCCGTATGCACCACCAGAATACGCCTTGGCGTACCTATATACCTATAGTATAAGGTGCGATGAGACCGTTCCCACACCGACACCTACGGCACGTCCCTACGTTCCTCCCCCAATCAGTGGTGGGACGAGTCCTCCTACACCAACGCCAATCATCTTTCCAACCTTCCCGCCGACACCGACGCCCTTTACTTTCGTGACGCCTCAACCAACCCCGAGGCCGGTTATTCAGGTCATACCGCTTCCAACGAACACGCCGGTTTCAATAATACAACCAACGATCAACCTAAATCTCACCGTCTATTTTGATCGGAACGGTAACTTTACACCCGAGCTGACCGAAGGTGTGGAGGATGTTGCCGTGACGATCTATGATAACGCCACAGCGGAGCTGCTAGCCTTTGGCTACACAAATGAAACAGGGGCAATTCGCTTCGGCACTCTGGCGGTATCGGGACCTGTGCGCATCTCAATTCCATTCCTGCAATTCAACCAGGTTGTTACGGGCGACTCTACGATATTCATTCGAATTGCGCCTATGCAGCCGTTGCCGCCTGGTGGATCATGACGTGAATCAAGAAATCAAGGACGTATCACAAGATCCTCAAGGTGGGATACCTGGGCCAGAAAAGACTCAAGAGACAGGCTTTCAAGCTCGCCTTCAGCCTTTATTATCGAATCAGCCAGCGCTGATCGTGGTCATTATTGCCACGGTCGGCAGTTTAGCTTTGCTATGCCTCTTCGCGTATTTACTCACCAAGTCGGACGAAGAGACGGATCCAACCGCTACTCCTTCGGAAATTATCGAATCGGTAGTTGATACCGATACTTTTGAGTATGTAGCAGTCAGCGATTCAGGCGTCATAAGCGTTACGATGGAAACTCCGATTTTCATCAGGATTGGTGCTGAGGAGTTTACAGTTCAGGCGGAGGTTGTTCCCGAGGACGAACCTTGGGATCCTGAAGTTCCCAATGAGACCACAGCCATCTGGGTATACGGCTCGATCATCAACTACGTTTTTGGCCTTGATAACACGAAGGATAATAAAGAACTACTCGAGAGCATGGCGTTGGGGGATGAAATCATCCTGACCTCGCGAAGCGGCGCCTCGACGACCTTTACGCTAAGCAGCCGTCAAAGTCTGAGTAGGGCCAATAGTGATGTCATCGCCCAACGATCTCCAGCCGTTACGATCATCCTGGATAGCGATGATCCCGAAGAACTTCGTCTAGTAGTAAAAGGCCGATACGCGGCATCTGATGTAAAGAATGTTTCTCTTAACGAGCAGGTTGTAGAGTTAGGAGAAACCGCCCAACTAGAGGGACTGCAAATAACGGCTAATAGTGTCAGCTATCAGGCTGGTCGAGTTGAGGTCCCTGACGGCTTTATGTTTTACACGGTTGACTACCAGGCCCAGAACGTCGGGATCGCACGCGTCGATTCGGGTCAATTGAACATGGTTCTTATCGATGATTTGGGAAACCAATACGCATTAAATCCCATTGCCGCTCAGCTTGGTAATTATCCGATGCTGAACGGCACGATCGAGCCCGGAGAGACATCTGTCGCCACAGCCGGCTATCAGATTCCGCTAGGACTAAATAGCAGATTCTTACGCTGGCAGGTGTCACGACTTGATTCGGGGAGCCAGATCCAGGTTAACATCCCATTTGCCGAACAGCAGGCGGCCGCCCGGCAAGCGAATACACAAATTCAAGAGGCCACCATTTCCGAAGATGGCAGCAGCTTGATCATTGTCGGGCAGATCACCAATTTTGGGGAACAGGAGTTGATCGTCGACGTTGGCGATCTATCATTGACCAGCCAGGGAACTGTCTTCTTGATGTTATCCGTCAATCCCTCATTTCCTTGGCGAGTGGGAGCAGGGCAGACCATCCAGTTCCTGGTAACTTTTCAGAGACCTCTCGCCGACACGGCAGTCTTCACCGTGTTGAATCAATCCTTCCAGCTGACAGGATTACGCTAGTAGGAATTCGTTGCCATCCGGGGATCCGTGCCCCGGACGGCTACGCTTTGTCGTTCTTGAGAAGGGACTCTAAGGAAGATGTCTGGCGGGAACCTCGACTGGTCATGTACAGGAGCAGGCCAGCGGTGATTATCAGCACACCTATCAAAAAGCCACCTAATTGTATGGGTCCAACAAATGGGCGGTCGAAAGAGGGATCAACGTGTGTGCCGATCCCGATAAGATCGGATACGCCTGATACATAGGCAAAAACCAAACCTGTGGCTCCCAACCGAATACCGATATCCGCCTGCAGGGAGCGTGCCGTATCTGAAGATCGCAGGCTGTGGATTCGTAAGTAACCGGCGATGGTCAGCAACGTAAGACCGATGAGCAACTGAAACATCTGCACCATACCAAAACCAGGTGTCAGATCCAATCCGACTATCTCGGCTCCGAGGGATATCATGCTCAGTACCAATCCTAGAACGGCCAGTATCAGGCTGAAGATAACCTCGAGTCGGGTTACTAAATCCTTTCTCATGCAGACACCTCACTCGATGCTCTAGGCGCGAACACGGCACAACTGCCGGCATAGAAAACGCCGCGGCGAAGGCGGCGTTTTTTGATCTGGTCGGGGCAGCGGGATTTGAACCCACGACCTCTTCAACCCCATTGAAGCGCGCTACCAAGCTGCGCCATGCCCCGAATCGCTGGCATTGTAGCAGAGCGGCATGAGGGGTGCAAACCGATCCAAGAGGGCACTTGACTGTCCAAATCCGCCAACGACCCAAGGTATACTCGCCCTCCCACTAGTTGTAAATCGTTCGTTATGAAACTACCTGCCAACAGATGAGTTCATCTGGTATTCGAATGCTAGCTTCTATACGAGTCTATAACAACTTGGCTGTTCAATAATCGGATCCTGGCCAGAAAACTGTGCCGTTTTCGACTTTCAACCCTAGAGCGACCTTTCTGTGTTCGAAGGTAGTATTCCGTCCGAAAGGCGATGCTTATCTTCGTCCCGTAGCATGTCATCTGGCATCTGGCCGAGGAAAATGGACGCAAGATATGCGCCTGTCAGGTCTGGTCCACTCAAATACCGACCGTTGTCGCTGACTGGGCAAAAGCCACCCGCTTGGTACCCTGGCTTTCGGGCTCAGATTGACCGTCACTGTCCAAGACCATAGAATACCCAAGATATTAATACAATTGTTTCTGGCGATCGCCAAATGGTCCCAAAAACATGCTGTTTATATAGAATCGCGTAAATTGTGGACCTGTTTATTGCTCTGATACCGGCGGCTATCGCCATGAATCAAGCAGAATAAAGGGAAGGGGTTGATGGAGGTCACAAGGGCTGTAATCGCTGCCGCTGGTCGGGGCCAACGAACTTTGCCGCTCCAGACACTTATCGACAGCGATGGGACCGAGAGATCCGTTTTATGCATCCTCATTGAGGAGGTATTGCGAGCCGGTGTAGAAGAGATCTGCTTCGTCGTCCGGCCTGGTGATGAAGGACCCTATGCGCAAGAAGCGGCGAAATATCTCGGCCGAATTCACTTCGTACACCAGGAAGAGCCATTGGGGCACGGGCATGCCGTCTACTGTGCCCGAAGTTTTGTCGGAAACAGACCTTTTCTCCACCTTGTAGGTGACCATCTATATGTCAGTCACAGTCGCGACAGCTGCACCCAACGCCTGGTGCGGGTGGCCCAGAGCGAAGCATGCTCAGTGTCGACGGTACAAGCTACGCGGGAAAATTACCTTCCATATTATGGAGCGGTCGGTGGGCAGCGAATTAGAGAGAAAGCCGATATATACCGGGTGGAAAGCGTCATTGAAAAGCCCACGCCAACAGTTGCTGAGCAACGGCTGATCGTTCCAGGTCTTCGCGCAGGACATTACCTATGTTTCTTTGGTATGCACGTGTTAATGCCGGCGATATTTGACATTCTCGAGCAGCAGATTGGAGCCGGCGGCGAGCAGATTGAAGTGACATTGGCCGATGCTCTCTCGGAATTGGCCCGGCGCGAGCAATATCTAGCCCTGGAGATGCACGATCGGCGTTATGATATTGGCGTCCGGTATGGCCTGATGACCGCGCAATTGGCCCTGGCACTTAGCGGCCAGGATCGCGACCTTGTCCTGACCCAACTGCTAGAACTCCTCGTCGGGCGCGAGCTTGGCCGGAAGGCTGATTGAAAAGTAATCATGAGCCATCTGATAGAGATAATCACTGCCACAGATCCAGATATCCGAAATCGTTCGCTGGATGCCTTCTGTCGGTCGGCTTCAAAGGAAATGTTGCTGGCTGAATGCGCTGCTCTCGATGAATTTCGTCGACAGAGCGACAATCTTTACGAGCGTGTTCGCGCTCTTTTCTTCCTATACGCCATTCATCGATTTCACCTACCGCTCAAAGAAAGCATGGATCAGGGGGGCATCATACCCTTTAACGGGTACATGAATTTGCTTAACCGCCGATATCAGGAAGCGATCGAGGTGTTCGTTGCCGGACAGGACCAGGAGGGGTCAAACGACAGCATATCCAGCGCTCTGGCTGTTGCTTATCGAAGCTTGGGCTTTCAGACACTAGCCGACCAGGTGCGCCGAAGCGTCCGTTCGGTAAGCGGCAACCAGTGGATGTTTCGCACCGGTCACCCAGCCGATCACCCGTTACGCGTCCGGCGTGAATTGAGACGTCGCCAGAACGATATGTTTCCCATCCTACGGGAAGCGACGCCCGTGCGAATGGATCTCACCCACAGTGGATGGAGCGATATCTTTTTCTTGGGCATGGATTTTCCAGAAGGGGCGCGGGTTATTAACACGTCCATTGATCTAAGCGTGCGCCATGATGGTAGGTCAAACCCACCCACACCACCCGTAGAAGCTTACTTCCGGGTCATCGATGAACCAATTTTGCGCCTGACAAGCGTCGACCTAGGGGCAACGGCCATCGTCAGCTCCCTAGCCGAGATTTTTGATTTTGCCCGTGATTACCTGGGTTTGCTCAAAGCAGCGGTGATAGCCTCGGGCATTGTGCCCCCCGGTATGGAGGGTGCAGGCCAACCATTGGCCGATCTGCTTGCCCAGTTGGTGGGACCTGGATATGGCATAGAAATAGTCAGCAGAGTGAATAACATTCCAAAGGGTTCGCGATTGGCTGTGTCCACCAGCTTACTTGCCAGCCTCATCGCCGTCTGCATGCGGTCGACGGGGCAGGCCGAAAATCTCACGGGGAAACTTAGCGAGATTGAACGCAGGCTAGTGGCGGCTCGGGCAATTCTGGGTGAGTGGCTCGGAGGATCCGGAGGTGGCTGGCAGGATTCCGGCGGCGTTTGGCCAAGTATGAAGCTGATCAGGGGAGAGCTTGCCGGCCCATCTGACCCGGAATATGGAACCAGCCGGGGGCGATTGTTACCCAGTCACCGGATTTTCAACGATGATGATGTATCGGCTGAAACGCGTCGCAAACTGCAGGATAGTCTTGTGCTCGTTCATGGGGGTATGGCCCAGGACGTAGGTCCGATCCTGGAAATGGTAACCGAAAAATATCTGCTGCGATCGGAGGCGGAATGGGCTGGACGCCTGGAAGCGATTCGCATCCTGGACGAAGTGGTTGAACTTCTGCGACAGGGCGATGTGCAGGCGATTGGCGATGCTACCGATCGTAACTTCCACGGACCAATCCAGACGATCATCCCCTGGACCGGAAATTTATACACGGATCTGCTCAACCAACAGGTGAAGGCTGAGTTCGGCGATGATTTTTGGGGTTTCTGGATGCTGGGTGGTATGGCCGGCGGTGGAATGGGTTTCATTTTTGATCCACGACGTAAAGAAGAGGCCCAAGACCGGTTGCAGCATATCATGAGCGAGGCGAAGCAGCAGCTTGAACGGGCTGTTCCGTTTGCGATGGAGCCGGTTGTTTATGATTTCTCCATAAACGAGCTGGGCACCTATGCCGAGCTATCTGTTGGCGATGCAGCTTTGATGCCACCCGGTTACTATGCCCTGATAGTGCCTAGCCTGTTGCGGATGGAGATGGGGCGTCTTCCACCCTTCCGCCGCGCTGAATTAGATCGTTTTGGTGAGGCATGTCGCAATGAGCCTGAATTGGGGGGCATGGTCCAGATGCTGTTCGATCGCTTGCTGCCGCGAGAGCTTGACGATGGCGGCTCTGTCCAAGATCTCGACGCGCTCCTGGATGAATTAGGCTTCGATCGCATGCAGCACGAGCAGATACGCGCCGATCTGCGGGGCGGTCGGATAGGTTTGGCCAAGAATCGACTGCCCGTCAATAGTCAGATCGAAGATGTGAATCCAGAAGATTTGCATGATGCCACTAGCAGTGCAGCCGAGCAATGGCATGATCTGGGTATGGATGCCATGGCCAACGGCGCAGTAGCTGTCGTGTCCTTAGCTGGAGGGGCGGGAAGCCGCTGGACCAAAGGCGCAGGCGTGGTAAAAGCCCTAAATCCTTTCGCGAAGCTAGGTGGCCACCATCGAAACTTCGTCGAGGTTCACCTTGCCAAAAGTCGTCGCATGGGACGGAAAGTCGGAAAGACAATACCCCACGTCATCACAACCAGTTATCTGACTCATGCCCCAATCGCATCTTACCTGGCCCGGGAAGACAACTACCACTATCCAGGACCCCTAGTGCTCTCTCCCGGGAGGGTTGTTGGCCTGCGGATGATTCCTATGGTTCGGGATCTTCACTTTGCCTGGGAGGAGACTGCCCAGCAGCTGCTAGATGAACAGGCCCAGAAGGTGGTCGACAGCCTACATAATGCGCTGATCGGCTGGGCGAGGCAGACGGGAGAAGGAATCGACTATACTGACAACCTGCCAATGCAGTGCCTGCATCCAGTAGGACACTGGTATGAGATTCCCAACCTCATGCGGAATGGCGTATTGGCCCGACTGCTGTCCGACCGGCCGGAACTTCAATACCTCATGGTCCACAACATCGATACATTGGGCGTTGATGTCGACCCGGCGATTCTCGGATTTCACATCGACCAAGGCTCGGCCTGGACGTCGGAAGTTATCACCCGCCGGATAGAGGATAGGGGAGGCGGATTGGCCCGAATCGACGGCCATTTACGCCTGATCGAGGGGATGGCCCTGCCGCGAGAGGAGATTGAATTTGATCTTTCTTACTATAACACCAACACCTACTGGTTATCCATTGACAGGCTGTTGGAGGTATTTGGCCTTACTCGAGCTGAACTTACTGACGAGGTGCTGGTGGCCACGGCCGTCCGAAAGCTTGCTACTCGAATGCCCACCTACATTACGATCAAGGATGTGAAGAAGCGTTGGGGACACGGGCAGGAGGATATCTACCCCGTAACCCAATTCGAGAAACTGTGGGGAGATATGACCGCTTTGCCTGAACTGGACTGCTCCTACATCGTTGTGCCCCGGCAGCGTGGGCAGCAGCTGAAAGAGGTCGCGCACCTAGACGGCTGGCTCCGCGATGGATCGGCCGCTTACCTGGAATCTATCTGCGAGTGGGGGTGAGCCGGATCCAGCGGGGAAGACCGACCAGGATTTGTGTGCTGTACCCTATCCAACTAGAAAACGGTTAGGTTGCGTTTCTGTTCATCAATGGAGATACGAATGCGCCAGATAGATCTACAGACCTGGTCGAGACGCGAACATTTTAAAACGTTTGGCAAATACGATCATCCACACTTTAATATTTGTGCCAATGTGGATCTGACCCGTTTCTATCCTATAGTGAGGCGCCGTGGCATATCATTTACCGCAACGATAGTGTACATACTGACACGGACCGCCAATTCGATTCCTGAGTTTAGATATCGCATTCGAGGGCAGGGTGTGATCGAGCATGAGACTGTACACCCTTCTTTTACCGTACTTTTGGACGGTGATGTGTTCAGTTTTTGCTCGGTAAACTACACAGAGGATTTTCCGTTATTTGCCGAACGGGTGTCAGAACGCATAGCGTACGTGCGAGAGCATCCGATCGTAACGGACGAGCCGGGTAAAGACGATCAATTGTTCATGAGCGCGATGCCCTGGGTGTCTTTCACCAGCGTTATGCATCCGCTTCACATGAATCCTCCGGATTCTGTGCCGAGGATTGCCTGGGGGAAGTTCTTTGAAGAAGGACTTATCCTGAAGATGCCACTGAGTGTTCAGGCCCACCACGCCCTTCTGGATGGTATACACCTCGGGAAGTATTATTCCCTTGTGCAGGAGTACCTTGACCATCCGGAGGACTTATTTGTGGACGGTTAGAGGCTTAGCAAGGTAATCCATTCCCACCTTCCACTGAGCTCGTCAACGTCAACTTCGACAAAGGTTCGCGGGCCTCCCGGGCATCAATTCGAAAGCAAATCAAAGGGGCTAAGACAGGGGACAGGGGACTCGTCTAGCAACTCAGGCGCTTGCTAGTTACCTGAAAGCAATTCAAATCCTACTAGCGTAATCTGCTTGAAAGGTCGGGTAAATGATCGGCGCCGTGCCGGATCTCGCTCTGATTATCAGGTGACAAAATCCTGGAGATAGGTGGCAAGCAGAGCCAACAAACCCAGAGAAAAGTTATAGCCAACATGCACAAAAATGGTAATTGTTGTGCTGTAATAACGCCTCATAACTCCAAGGACGATGGCGATCAACACGATAAATAGTGTAACAGGCGTATAGCCATATTGGATGTGGATGAGAGCGAAGAGGATGGAAGTGAATCCCAGACCTAACGCTGGTTGGAGCGCACCCCTGAAGAGCAGTTCCTCGCCGATTCCGGTTGCTAGGGCTATCACAAACCACTCCCATACCGTATCGATTTCAGTGAGCAATGTAGCGCTAACATCCTCAAGTATCTCTGATTGTTCGGGGTTTAGGATTCCCCAGATTAATCCGGCGCATGCCTGAAGCATGACCAGGATGATGATCAGGCTTACTGCCACCAATATCTGTATCGGTTGAGGGCGCTCAAGTCCCAACCGTCTGGCCAATTCACGACCACGACGTCGTAGAACGAAACCGACCCCGAACAGGGCAACTACCGCAAACAGGAGTTCGGAAAAGACCAAGATATATAATGGTGCTGGCTCGGCCGACTCTGCCAACCCTGACAGACCCCCTTGGCTTAACAGCAACGCGCTGTAGCCCATCAAGTAAACGGAAAGCACGAGGGCCAGCGAATGCACGGGTGACTCTGGATTCAATGGCATAATCCGGGCTAATATTTGTCGCACTCTTCCCACGGACAGGACCATCGCCCATCCACCCGTAATCATCAGAACCAGCCCGACGGTACGGGTATTCAGAAGATTAATCGATATGTCAGCCGCTTGCCGATAGACGCCAGGTGGGATCAGCACAAACATGGTCCCGAGGAAAAGGATCAGGGCGCTGGTGAGGAAGAGAAAGGCGCCGAATGCCAATTTCTCGATCCTTCGATTCCTGACATATAGGATGTTAGCCAGAAAAATAATGGCCAACATCAATGTACCTATGATCAGAATGTCCACGTGACTTAGTCCTTATTCATTGGCAATCGCCATTAATGGCGCGACCGCCATCGATGGGGCAATCGCCATCGATTACGCACGGCGGCTGGTCAATAGATAACGGCGACAAGTATAAATCATCTACATACAATAGCCAGGACGCCCTCTCAGCTTTGAGATCCTCTAAGGTGACGGTGAATTAACGCAACGGGCCATCTTCGCTACACACGGAACGGGTACCCATACGATGTTCTGCATGAAGCGCCAATGCTGGGAGCAGCAGGCATTCTTATTCGCATTACGTAATCCCCTCTTTTCGGTTGCTCTTCGCGTCTCTTGCTCCTCATCATAGATAGACATAAAATGAGGGCCATGGAAGACGACCTCGAAAAAAGACTGCGCCGTCTCGGCGTCGTTAAAGGAACCGAGAACCTTAGACAGGTAGCCGAGAAGCCCTCAGATTCTTCGCGGATTCGAGATCGGGGCGTGCGTCGTTACTCTCGATCGTCTGGAGGGGAAACCGGGCACATATCCGTTTTGTTACCCGGCGCGTATCTTGCGGAAAACGAATTGGGAGCTTGTCTGGTGCTGGATCACGTCTATGCCTCCGATCACCGGCATGGGGAACTGATCTTGGGCGAACTGCTGGAACTCTCACCGAATGTCCAGGCGGCCTTCTTGGGTGATCAGCGGCTGGCTAATATGTCCTTCGACGAGTTTATCTTCCTGGATACAGAAACAACAGGACTGATGGGCGCTGGCACATTCGCCTTCATGGTTGGTGTTGCCTTCATTGACCAGGAAGGTGATCAACCGGTGTTTATCGTCCGGCAGTATTTTCTGAGAGACCAGGCGGATGAGCCGGCAATGCTGCTTTTCCTTACTGATTTGCTAGCGAAACGACCAGGGTTGATAACTTTTAACGGCCGCTCCTTTGATCTACCTCTGCTCGACAATCGCTACCTGATCCAACGGCTTGACATCCGGACCGGTGAGCTAGCGAGCCGACCACATATCGACCTCCTGCATCCAGCCCGCCGTCTCTGGCGGAGGAGAATTGGCTCCTGTTCGCTGAGTTCCCTTGAGCAGAAAATACTTAACTTGAAGCGGAGCCAAGAAGATGTACCCGGGTGGATGATACCTGGCTTGTACATGGATTATCTACGCAGCGGGGACGCGACAGAACTGCTCAGAGTCTTCTATCACAACCGGCTCGATATGCTATCAATGGTGGTCCTCACCACCAGGATCATCTACCAAATCGAGCAACTCCAGAAGGTCGACGAGCCACTAGATTTGCTAAGCCTGGCCCGATGGCAAAATGCTCTTGGCATGACCGATGACGCGGAATCCACGCTACTCCATGCCACAACGCAGGAAATGCCCCTGGAGCATTTCCACCTGACATTATATGAAATGGGTATACTTCTCAAACGATCCGGACGGAGGCGTGAAGCGGCGCTGCAGTGGCAACAGATCGCAGCAACTCACATCGATGGAATGACTCAGAGCCAGCTTACCCTGGAAGCGCACGTGGAATTGGCCAAGTATTTTGAGTGGCAGAAACACGACCTAAAAGAAGCACATCATTGGACCGAATTGGCGATCTCCTTTGTGACCGGCTGGGAAACAAGAAGAACGAGCCTGGTGATTGCCGACCTCCGGCACCGCTTGGCGCGTCTGGAACGGAAGCTCAGCCGAAGCGATCTTGTTGATTAAGATGGCCGACGAAACTAGACGGGGCAGATTTGTGAGGCTTCCCATTCTATTATCGATGGGCGTCATTGCCGTGTTAGGAATTGTCCTATCAGGGTGCAGCCCACCTGAGATCCTCTTGATGCCGACAATCGCCTCGAGCGCTCAGGCGCCAGACGTGCCAAATTCAGAAGTGTGGAGCTTGTCGGTGCCGGCTACCTATACCGCTGCCGCGCCAGCTTCGGTCTTTATCGCCGGTGTGGCTACCGGTGAGCCAACGGTGATGCCTACCCCGACCCTGTGGGTTACTTATACACCCAGCCCGGTACCGATCGTACCTTCCGAGTACCGTCCAAGAGATGTCGGAGCTCCATTCGTAGAAAGCCCACCGGAGAGCGTTCCTTGCGATGGAGAAGGTTTTTATTTCCGTAGCCGCTTTCCCAGTGACGTAGGCGGCAGATGGCGCGAGTATCACGGCTACCTTCCACCATGCTACGGACATGACGGCCGGGTATACCCAGTAGTCTATCTCATCCACGGCTCGGTCCAGACCGATAGCCACTGGCTTGACTTGGGGTTGGCGAGGGTGATCGACGAAGGAATTGCCAGCGGGCGCTTTCCACCATTTATCGCCATCATGCCCTTCAGCGATAGACTAGGGAATATGAGTTCCGGAGGTGATAACAGCATCGAGGGCATAACCGTTCATTATCTGATGCCCTTCGTCGAAAATTACTACTGTACCTGGAATGAAAAATCAGGGCGTTCCCTTGGCGGCATCTCTCGCGGAGGTTATTGGGCCTTAGAGATCGCCTTTCGTCAGGCGGAGCTCTTCGGCGCCGTCGCCGGGCATAGCAGTCATCTGCGATTTGAGACCGATTCGGCTAAGTACAATCCGCTGGCTACCTATGCCACGGCCGACCTCTCGAATTTGAGAATATGGCTTGACAGAGGTGAGGAGGATTTTCTCCGCGTAGGACAGGAGCAACTGCATGAGAGCTTGTCCAATCTAAGAATTCGGCACGAGTACCATATCAATCCAGGGGGACACAGCGACGCCTATTGGGCCGCACACCTGCAAGAATACGTAGATTGGTATACCGAACAGTGGCCTTTGGACCGCGATGCTTATCCTCAGTGCAATCCCCAATTGGGATGAATGGTTAAGGGCGTGGAAAGAAAAGCGATCATCCGTGAAACCCGCCTGATCGGGTGGTGTCCTAACCAGTCTCAAGTTCCTATATGTCGCTCGACTATGATAGAATATATACATCGTGCACGCCGACAAAGCGTTGTGGTTACCACACCTTCAATAGTAAAATCCCAGGTTGTCACCGGCGATTAGGACCGCGATTTATGGCCGAAGTAGGAAGTCAAAAGGCAAAAGTGCTGGCGGTCGTCAATAGAAAAGGGGGAGTAGGCAAGACGACCACAGCTGTCAATCTGGCCCACGGCCTCTCTCGCATGCTTATTCAACGGGTTAGACCCAAAGACCTCGACCGCGTTCCCGATCTGGCCCACCTCTACCAGTACAGGGATCGTCACTATTATGTGGAAGGGCATGTGCTGCTAATCGACCTTGATCCCCAAGGCCATTGTTCCCGAGCTCTGGGTGTGGAGACCGGAGATGCCGACATCGGCGAGGTGCTTCTAGGACGCCAATATCTAAACAGGGCAGTCGTTCCAGCCGACAGATCAGCTGATCGCCTTCCACGACCGAATTTGTGGTTACTACCGTCTTCGGACAACCTAGAAGATGCCAAAGACAATCTACGTAGCCGGTCATTCGAATACATCGTTACCGGACATGAAAATAGAGATGATTGGCTGCTTTCGGTTATGCGGCAGCGAATCGGCTTTGCTTCCGATCGATTCTTGTACATCATTTTGGATTGCGCGCCAGGACTGGACGTGTTTGCCCATGCCGTATACCAATTCGCCGAAGCGGCGATAGTCCCGGTCAAACCGGATTTCTTGAGCATGGTTGGCACATCTCATAAGATTAGTGATATTCGCGACGTCCAATTGCGAGGGATAAACATTCAAATTCATACAATAGTGCCTACTCTCTGCGTTGAGCGACAAAAACTCGACAGGGAGATGGTTAGCGAATTGAAGCGACTTCACGGTGACCTTGTAACCGATCCCATACCTCGAAGCCAACTTGTTGTTGAGGCTACGGCGAATCAAAAGACAGTCTTCGAATACGATCCCTTAATGCGCAACCCGGCAACGGCCGCATACCAAAAATTGGTAGACAGAGTGTACTATGGCTAGAAAATCAAGATCGAGTTACCAGGATACGCCCCAGGATCCATTGGAAGGAGTCGCTACCTTCAACCCTGAAGAGGAAAAGAAAAAGGGCAATCTGACAGCTATTCCGGTTTCACCCTTATCACCCTTGGGGACTGCGCCGGATGCCCGGGGAACAGAGCTCCAACCAGTCGAAGTTGTATTGCTTGAAGCAAACAATCGAATAAAGCAACTCCAGTCAGAACTGGCTGACGAACGCGAGAGAAGAAGGGAGCTTGAAAGGCAGCATTATAAGTTGGAGGCGCTCGCCTCGCAGAGCGAGCAAATTACGGAAGAACTCGAGTCGGAACGAAACAGAAGAAGAGAGTTCGAGCATCAGAACACTGTCATTGAGACAGAGCTGAAGCACTCGCGTGCCATGTTGGCGGATCTTGAAGGGGAGCGCGAAGCGCGTCTTGAGCTAGAGCGAAAAATAGGCTCCCTAGAAGTTCAGGCTCAAAACACAATGGCGCTGGCAGAGGAAGTAACGGAAGCGCGCCAGTCTAGACTTGAACTTGAACGAGATAAGGCGACGCTGGAGATTGAGGTAGAGCATGCAAGGAAACTCGAAGCTTTATTGTCTGAGGAACGTCAGTCTAGAGCGAACGCCCAGATGCGAGCCTCAACTGCCGAGGCGAAGCTAGCCCAGATGGAAGGGGAGAGGTCGGCCCGTGACAGTAAAAATCGAGGCCGCTTTTGGAGCAGGGGATAATCGAGAAATCTGCGTCCGATACAAACTCACTTGTCGATGTAATTGACTTCAGGGTCACACTCTGATAGACTTTTGCCATCTTCTTAGAAGGAGGCGCATTGAATATGGCACAACTTGTGTATGAAACTATTCCCAGTTTGACCCTGCGTCAAACCGATGCGCCTGTAAATCCCGCCTGAGAGTTCCCCTATCGAGCTTTCTAGGCCACGGGCGCATCTCCCCCGTGGCTTTTTTGATCCCTGTTTTAGCCACTTCTGGCAACACAAAAATGAGTTCTAGCCACGGGAAAGACGTCCGCACCCGTGGTCTACACCTGCCTGAATCCTCGCGATGACGTAAGTCAAGACCGGTCCAGGTCCCACCCACGGGTAAGACGGTTCATCTCATACGTTGAAATAAAGAACAATCACGAGGAAACAAGGTGGATAGTACACATTTTGATTACCAAGAGGAATACGAATTCCTTGAAGTAGAGATTCTGCAGCGTGACCGGCGATTCCGCCGGCGACTGAAGAGTCGTGGCCGTCCGAAAACGGATCCCACGGCCGTCCGGAAAGAATTAACCGATATTAACGACCATGAACTTGATTTCATTCCCAGCTACGCTGCGGCATTAGATCCCTTGCATTTCGAAAGGCAGTGGGTCATCAATTCAGTTAGCGGATTCTATCGCGACAACCTTATCACCGATGTCACCCAGTTAGTCAAGGGCGGAAAGGAGGCGAACGTCTACTGCTGTCTTGCCAATCCAGAGTTGGGCGTGGATCTCATCGCCGCAAAGTTGTACAGACCGCGCATGTTACGGCACCTTAGAAACGATGCCATTTACAGAGAAGGCAGGCTGGTGTTAGACAGCGATGGAAAGGAGGTCAAAGGCGACCGGGAAGCCCGGGCCATGCGGAAGAAAACTAGATTTGGCCAGCATCTGGGGTTCATGACCTGGATCATGCACGAGTTTGGCGTGCAGCGTGAATTGTTTAATGACGGCGCGGATGTACCAAAACCCATTGCTCAGCGTGGAAACACCATCCTTATGGACTATGTTGGCGACGATTGGAGACCGGCCCCGACACTGAGTGAGATCTCACTTGACCCTGAAGAATCCCAACCGCTCCTTGACCGTGTGATGAAGAACGTCCGGCTGATGCTAAACCATCACTATGTGCATGGAGACCTCTCAGCTTATAATATCCTTTATTGGGAGGGAGATATCACAATCATCGACTTTCCGCAGATGGTTGACGCCCGAAAAAACCAGAATGCTTTTTCCTTCCTCCAGCGAGACATACAGAGGGTCTGTGAATACTTTATGCGATTCGGAGCGAAGGCCGATCCTGCCGGTCTGAGTCTCGATCTTTGGGATAGTTATACTAACGGCTATATGTAGGATAGAAAGAGATGGTTTGGAGTCAGTTGTAATAGGCTGGCGGAAAATAGAAGGCGCTTGTTTCCCTCCGCCGGCCTAATCGCCAGCTTCTGGCGATCGTTAAAGCGTCGTTAGTCGAATGCTTCCGCCTATGGGGATCCGGCTGTTCCCTGCCGCTGTATTAATCGCCGCCAACGTAATGAAATCATGAAAATACCGGCTTATCCGCTGTACATGGGTATCCAGGCCAGCTTCTGGATGTTCTTCACCATGATGTCCATGATCAGCGCCATCTATAGAGTGCAGTCAGCCGGTCTCGATCCCCTGCAGCTCGTGCTCATTGGGACAGTCTTGGAGATAACAGTATTTATCTTCGAGATACCGACGGGAATCGTCGCCGACCTATACAGCCGCCGCCTTTCCGTCATCATTGGTTACTTCTTAATTGGCCTTGGCTTCATGCTCGAGGGTGCGATTCCCTTCTTTGGCACGATTCTGTTAGCCCAGGTTATCTGGGGTATCGGCGCGACATTCCAGAGCGGTGCGGAAGAAGCCTGGCTCGCGGACGAGATTGGCGAGGAGAGATTGACGAACGCCTACCTTCGTGGATCCCAGTTCGGCCAGGTTGGCACCTTAATTGGCATCTTCATTAGCGTAACTCTTGGACGAATAGCCCTGAATCTACCCATCCTAATCGGCGGTTTTCTAATCGTGTGTTTGGCAGTAGTACTCGCTTTCTTCATGCCAGAGATCGGATTCAGGCCGACGCCGATGCCTGAACGAAATACCTATCAGAAGATGGTCACCACTTTTCGGGAGGGTGTCAGCTTGGTCCGTGGGCGAAAGCTTCTTACCATTATCCTAGCCATAGCCGCGATCTATGGTCTGTCGAGCGAAGGGCTCGACCGCCTCTGGGAGGCACACTTCATCGCTAACTTTGACTTTCCTGCGGTGGGCCAACTCGACACCGTAACCTGGTTCGGCATCATTAATCTGGTGCAAATGGTGCTGGTAGTTGGCGCGACGGAGATCATCCGGCGACGGGTGAGGGTGGAGGTACAACTTACGGCTATCCGCAGCTTGATACTTATCAACACGGTCGTCGTTCTAGGATTGATCACCTTCGGCATTGCCCAGAGTTTTGCCCTGGCTGTCGCCTCAATCTGGGCCGTATACGTCTTTCGTAGAACTGGAGCGCCTCTCTACTCGGCTTGGTTCAATAAGAACCTCGAATCCGGCGTCAGGGCTACGGTCATCTCGATGAGAGGCCAGCTCGACGCACTAGGCCAGTTGGTTGGTGGGCCGGTCATCGGATTGGTTGCCCTTCAATTCGGCCTGCGAGCGGCCATGGTCGGCGTTGCCCTCATGCTCACCCCTGCCGTCTGGCTCTACATCCGGGCATTAAGGGTTGCTGGTGGAAGAGGAGTGACTACAGACGGTGAACAGGGAACATAAGCAGACAGATAGAACCTGGTGAGTGACTAATGCCATGACGTGCTTATCGGAAGGCACAGTCGTCGATCACCAGCGCCAGATACGCTGGGCAAGGACAGGAGAGCAAGAATGAGTAAACATTTTACGGATATCGTGGGCAGCAGGATTCATTACGAAGTGCGTGGACAGGGTTATCCCGTCGCACTAATTCACGCCGGCATAGTTAACATGGGCATGTGGGATGAGCAAATGGATGCCCTGGGTGGCACTTATCGTATGATCAGATAGGACATTCGAGGATGGGGGGGAAGCGCCGAAGACGATGGAGATTATAGTGACCATGGAGATTTGTACGCCTTACTTTCTTTTCTTGAGGTTGAGAAGGCGGTATTGATCGGTGCATCCTTTGGTGGCAGCATTGCCATCAACCTAGCCTTAACCACCCTGAGATAGTACATGCCCTGGTTTTAGTCGAGCCCGACATAGATGGCTTCGAATTTACCAAAGGAGGCTATGAGCGAGAAGATGAAACCCTACGTCTTGCATACGAACAGGGTGCCAAAGCGCTGGCGGCCGAATACACCGCCTGAATTTGAATCGACGGTCACGGCCGGACCAAGGAGGATGTTGGCGAAGCTGTCCGTGCCGAGGCCTTGAAGATGATCCGTCACACCTTCGAATTACCAGATGGAGATGGGAATCGACTTGAACTTGAGCCACCAGCTATTGGCCGGTTGAATGAGATCGAAAAACCAGTGCTGATTGTTTTGGGCGCCAACGACCAGCCAGACATTTACACGATCAGCCGACTCTTGCACGGAACTATCACCAACGCGAAACTAGAGATCATAATGGATGCCGCTCACTTGCCAAACATGGAAAAGCCAGCCGAATTCAACCGGGTCGTACTGGACTTCCTCAATCACCAGCTCGCTGATTAAGCATCCAGCCTGTAAATGGCCGGATTAGACTCGCGTATATCCAAAAGTAGCCGACAGACACGGCGAGTTTGCGCCATTCTTCACTTGACCACAAGCAACCCAAATAATACAGTCTGAATACGAGAACCTCGTCGAGTTTGAACGACACCCGGCACTGTCTGTTTATCGACGTCCATCATTCGTCGATACATGGTCCATAATCTGTCAAGATATATTGGACTTCTTTGTGAGCAAGATAGCTTTATGCTTCATAGTCGTAATCCTCGGCCTCTGTTTTCCTATGGCAGGCCTCTACAACGTAAGCGACCGGCCGCCGGAGTTTGTGGAAAGTGATAGCGTCTTGCCACCAGGTCGATCACAAGAGTGGGCGCCTCTTCCGGTAGCCGAAGATCCACCGGTCAGGATGCCCGGAAGCCAGACTGAGCAGGACATCAATATCGGTGCAGACCCCAAGAAGTTGCACCAAGGGGTATGTGGAAGTTGAGGTTCTCAAGGGTATCGTTCAATATCAATGGCGCCGATGGCGAAAGGAGAAAGAACCATGGCCAAGAGTTATCCACCGAAGTTCAAGTTCCAGATCGGGCGATAGTTGCCCCAGGGTGAGCAGACCGTTGGTCAGCTGGCCAAGAGCTACAACGTCTATCCCAACTCCATTCTCAAGTGCAAAAAGGAGTTGCCGGAAAAAGGACCGCGGGTGTTCACTCGCGATAGCAGCGCTGCTGAATACTAGGCGCGGATCGCCCAGCTGAAATGTTGGTTGAGCGACGTCAATGACGATCGTTTATCGCCTGAACCGTCCTTGAGAACCACACTAAAACCTGAAAACTAAGTGCGGGTTTATGATTCACTACCAACGAACACGCCGACTCTTACGACGACCATTACCCCAAAGTCGACGTCCACGTCGATGCCCATTCCGACCAATACACCAACGACGACTTCCAAGTCGATGCCAACATCGACCGATACGCCAACGAATACCTCCACATCGACGTCCACATCCACGCCAACAGTGACTCCAACTGCAGCTGCGACCCCAACATCAGAACATGATGGTCTCCTACCGTTGGTTGTAAAGGCAACTGACGTTCCATACTAAGAAGGTTTTCTAGTAGGGCTTTTGAATGGATCCGGACATGACTTAAATTTCACTAGATACTCGTGACCTACGAAATCACCGTTGGTCACCCTTGTCAGGTACATCACACATTTCTTCAGTCAAAAAGGCAGTCACAGATTGTCAACATCCGATTATGAATCTCAGCGGGAATAGAAAAGACGGAGGGTACTAGAACACCTGCTACCTTTGATGCTCATCGCGCGTATTGGAATTTATTACACAATAGAAGTCGGCCGTCCGGAGATCGAGAGTTCCGATTTTCTACCACAATCCACTATTTCACATCATAAAAGAGGGGACATGCGAGAACGTGAAACATCAATCCTATACGATCGTCTTCAAGGCTTACTAGATACCTTTGTAGACAGACAAGAGAGCGTTCGCAACGGGCTGTTATTCATCGAAGGGCCAGACGTCAGATGGAAGGGGGCTAGCGGATTGGCTAATCCGGATGAGGATCTGGTCATGCTGCCAGACGACCAGTTCAACATCGACAGTATCGCTAAGATGATGACCGCCACGATCGTATTGCTGGTAGCAGAGGCCGGGGAACTGGGTCTCGATGACCTGATCGATCGTTATCTGCCCGGCCACTTGATGGATGGTCTGCACGTCTATGAAGGACGTTCATTTAGCCAGGAGATAACTATCCGGCAGCTGCTCAATCACACCAGTGGTATCAGAGATGATTGGGCGATACCGGCATTTTTCGACTTGATCATCGCCGAACCGCAGCGACGCTGGACACCGGAGGAGACAATCGAGTTCGTCAAGAAGAATAGCGATCCGGCATTTCCCCCTGGCACAGGATTCCAATACTCCGATCCCGGCTACAACTTGCTCGGATTAATCATCGAGAATGTCACCGGTACAGGATTACAGGAAGCGTATCACGAACTGCTTCTCGATCCGTTGGGTATGGAGCACACTTACAGGCCGTCCTATGAAAGTGCGAGGGGAGGTATCCCCGGAAGGGGGCCGTCACTCCGTTATCTGGACGACATCGAGTGCACATTATTGCCGGCCGTGATGACAGCTGATTGGGCGGGCGGCGGCCTTATCTCAACGGTTGAGGACCTGAACCGATTTCTCAGAGCCTTTGTCCGCAATGAGTTATTCGAGAAGCCGGCCACTAGAGATGAGATGTTCGATTGGGTCGAATCAGCGCCCTATCATAATTATGGACTGGGAATCTCGCGCGTTTTATTCGACGATTCACAGAATCCTGATTATGTCGGGGTCGGCGAAGTATGGGGACACACCGGCTCATCCGATAATTTCATGTACTATTGGCCTGTCCAGGATGCCGTCATTATCGGCACACTGAACCAGATATCGTGTGATATTCCGATGTACGATAATGTCGTCGATATCTTGAAAACGCTCCTGGAATATCAAGCCGAATAGCTTGGATTGGGGGGAGCATTTCGGAAAATTAAACGCAAGCAGCACAGTTGTTAGGGTGAGGGTCTCTGGATCACTGCCCTCGATCTCGCTAAATTCAGATGAGTTACTGAAGTCGAACAATGGAAGCCCCTGGGCGAGATCAGTTTTGTACTTTAAAACGGTCGGGTCAACTTCACGGATCTGGCGGTGGAGAAGGTTCTCAACCTATTGAATAACACGCTGCTGAGAAGGGGCGAGAGGCACCGTTAGCTCTCCTGTACGACAGAACTCCTATTGACATTACCAGGCTTAGAAACAGTATCATGTAAGCAACACGATCTTGTCAGGCTGGATAATGATCGTTCAATATCCTGTTAAACGGAGGAACTATCGATAGCAAAGAACGTTTCGATGTGAACAGTTAAGCAAACATCGCAACTAGCGGGCACCTATCTTAGCAAGCCTAACTCATTATCTCGTTATCATATATTTCTCGGGAGATTTATCGTGAGAATTCATTCGAGAGGCGAGCAGGGACAGGGGCTTCTTTCATACGCGCTGATACTCGTATTAGTCGCGATTGTTATAGTTGTCGCCCTTGCCACCTATGGTCGCCACCTCAGCTATATGTATGAGGAAATTAACTGTGCCTTTACTGGCTACCCAGAAAAAGCAGGTCCTTTGACCATCTCGGCCGTAGGCCGGACTGACAATGATACTGTCTGGATGAAATTCACTCTTGCTTCCATGAGCGAGGTCACCTTCACCGATCTGCGAAGTGGCTTTAGCGAGACCTTCGACCTAAGCCCCCAACAGAGTACTTGGCTATCAGATGACGACCTAGGCCAAGGTCATGCAGGAAATCGCCCCGGCTTGATTACCGCAAGGATCGCGGATGGATCTTATGTATGTGGTCAGTACCCGGCAGCAAATTGATTTAGCTCGGGCTGTGAGAGCGTAGCGAACTGCTATGAAAATTTCATTAATCTGTTACGGTTCCTGAAAGTTGCGTGCAGGATAAGAAGTTCATACAGATCTAGGTCCAAACAAATCTGGGAACATCCTTTGCAAATAGCGTTTTAAAGAGCACAATCTAATCAATGGAGAGTACGAATTGACTCCGGTTCCCCCAAGTGATGTGCTATGGTTCCTTTTCCAATGGTTATGGCTCGTTTGGATTTCGATCATATGCCCTTCGAGTGTCATATTCGCGGTTATAGCAGTTATCAGTACAGGCCCTAGAAGCCAGCGATACAAAAAACTGGCAATCGTATTTGCGGCTATTGCCGCTATTTGGACTTTCGTATTCATTTTGTTGCTGCTCTTCCTATAAAGGAGAGTTGTAATCGGATGACAAGCCAGAGACCTGATAGTCTATTGCTCCTCTCTCAGTAATTAGACCTCAGCGGCCGAATAGATTCCCCGAAACAGCTATCCACATCCCATAGAGCGTTAACTTCCTGATTCCTCTCTGCGACCGCCATGACGCCTTCGCGCGACACCAGCTGGCTGGTGAATGGCGAGCACAAGCGGTAGAATTCCCGGCCAGACTGCATCGGAGTGAGGATGGAACAGATTTATGATCAGCCTAGCCAGCCATTGAGCCCAAAACCGGGTCCGTTAGAGACGACGGCGGGCCAATCGCGGAGCGGTCTTTACCGAGATCTGCTCACCTTCATCGGCCGGCGCCTCATCTTCGGCATAACCGTGTTGCTGGCCATCATTTATATTGCCTATTTTGCCTTCGCGGCTGCCCAGGGGACTGATGTAGCTAGCTCCTTGCAACAGGCTGCAGGAGAGACGGCCGGTTATGTGGCAAGAGTACTCCAGGGTGACCTAGGTTTCTCAGCTCCAAGAAGTGTAGCTTTTCGTCCCCAGCCCATCCTAGAGATCTTGCCTGAAGCGATGATGCGTAGTCTGGCCTTGATAGGCATCACCTTGCTGCTGTCCACCGCAATAGGTGTTCCATTAGGTATTTGGGCCGCCCTCCGCCGTCACGGCAAAGGCGCTTTGGCCATTCTGATTGTCTCCTTCATCGGCATCTCGACCCCGGTATTCTTCCTGGCGCTATTCCTGCAAATCGCGGCCATCGAATACACTCAGTACTTCGGCCAAAGCATTGTGCCTGTTGGTGGATTTGGTTGGGATAAGCATCTCGTGCTGCCGATATTGGTACTTGCCGCCCGGCCGGTGGCCCAGATTACACGGATCACGTTCGTGACCGTGAGCGACAATCTAGACGAGGATTACGTGCGCACAGCCCGTGGTAAGGGTCTACGATCCAGCCAGGTTCTTTTCGTGCATGTCTTGAAGAATTCGGCCATCCCGATCCTGACTACCATCTCTATTTCACTAAGATTCGTGCTGAGCAGCCTGCCGGTTGTTGAGACCTACTTTGGCTTGGGCGGAGTGGGAGAACTACTGCTACGGGCAATGTTTAATGGGGACACTCAGCTCACTATTGCCTTGCTCTGTTCTCTCGGGATTATCTTGATTCTTGTAAACCTCATACTTGATTTGAGCTATTATTACATTGACCCGCGTATTCAGCCCGGATCAACTGGTTCCCGTCGACTGAGCCAGGGAGCTATCACCGGCACATTGAAATCCATCCCATCCGATCTGGCCAATGCCCTGAAGGACAACGCTGTCACGCGCTGGGTGAAGAATCGCGTATCGCCAGAGGAGGAAGAACCCAGCCCATTCAAAGCTATCTTGGAACGGCAAGGAATCACTGACGTTAGCGAAGCCCCCGGGGGCGCGAGAGGTCGTAGATTGGCGGCCTGGCGCTATGGAATCCTTGGCAACGTGCCATTCATCCTCGGCGCGCTTATCGTAGGCACGCTGCTGTTTCTCCTATTGTTTGGGCCACGCCTGGTGCCATTCAGCCCGAATACGACCCAACAGGTCGCGGTTATCGACGGCGAAATCACAGTACCCCCCTTTCCCCCGAGCGATCGCCATGCATGGGGGACCGATAACCTCGGCCGCGACATTCAGAGCCTCATCATCGCGGGCGTTCAACAAACATTAGTGCTTGCTTTCTCCGTCGTGATCGTTCGCATGATCATCGGATTTGTCCTCGGTGTGGTAGCCGGGTGGTTCAACGACACATGGATCGACCAGCTTATCAGAACCGTCATATCAGCCCTTGCTGTCTTCCCAACACTGATATTGGCTGTTTTCTTGATCTTTGCTATTGGTATTCAGAACGGCATGCGCACATTCTTGATCGCCCTGTTTCTCGTAGGGTGGGGTGAGATTGTGGAGTTTGTGCGTGGTGAGGTTATCAGCCTTCGTAATAAGCCATTCATTGAGAGCGCCATCGCCGTTGGTCAGAGCACTCCGAGATTAATACGAGTCCACTTCTTGCCTAACTTGGCTCCAGGTCTTATATCTGTCGCGGCCGTGGAAGTAGCAGCCGTCTTGCTCCTTCTTGGTGAGCTGGGATTCATTGGCATTTTCATCCAGGGAGGCGCCAGCTCTGATTTTGGTCTCTATAGCCAGGTGCCAGAGTGGGGATCGCTCCTGGCCGGAGTTCGTACGTGGGTACGATCCTATCCCTGGACGGGAATTTACCCGACACTGGCCTTCTTTATCGCCATCCTGGGCTTTAATTTGCTTGGAGAGGGCTTGAGGCGCCTACTCGGCCGCTTTGGCCTAGTCGTTAACTCCCTTTTCAGCCGTTATTCAATCATTATTGTCGGCCTGGTCATCGTGGCCTTTTTCTGGTTGCGGCAAAACACGGGCGAACTCGTCTTCTACCGCCAGCAAGCAGACACGTTTCGGGCAAGCGGCGCTCTGACACACATGGAAGAGCTAACAGACCCGATGATGGAAGGCCGGGCGCTTGGCAGTGATGGATTAGCCCAGGCGGCCGAATATATCGGAAGGCAGTTCTCCACCCTCGGCTTGCAACCGGCAGGGGAAAATATCACCTATTATCAGGAAGAAGGACGTACTTTCCACTTGCTGGATGACACACCCCGGCTGATGCTCGACGACGGCGATCCGGATCCCGAATATCGCCAGGAATTTATGGTCTTTCCAAAGAGCACTTTGAATCAGGGCCAGGCCGAGGGCCCAGTACGTATGCTGGCTTGGGGTTCCCAGGCCGGGCCGGCCGATCTTGATCTATCTGATGACATTGTTCTTATACTTTCCGAGGACGACCTTGACCAACTGGCAGCTACCTCCTGCCGCGCCGTATTGGTCGTAGCGGCCGACCTCGGCGAGATGAAACAACGATACACGATGTCGTCCTTACCCCCATCCGAAGGTTGCGGTCAGGATACACCGGTACTCTGGATTAGTGACCGGCTTGGCACCCGCATTCTGGGGGGAACAGGTTGGTCGGTACCCCGTCTCCTTGAGGCGAGAGAGGAGCTGGCAGATGATGAAGTGATGGATATCGGAACGTCAATTAGGGCGACAATTGATGTCTCAGGCGAAATCCGGACC